>NZ_JBARVQ010000273.1:0-16449 GCF_049646345.1 Albidovulum sp.
ACGGTGAACGATTCCGTCGTCACCCGTTATGAGATGGATCAGCGCATCCTCTTCCTGCAGATCCTGCGGGCACCGGGCGACCCCGCGACCGAAGCCGAAAAGGGCTTGGTCGACGACCGGCTCAGGATGCAGGCTGCGAAACAGCTGGGCGTGACCGTCAGCGACGCCCAGGTCGAGGCTGGCATGGCCGAATTTGCCGGACGCGCCAATCTGGAGACCGAACAATTCCTTCAGGCGATCGGACAGGGCGGCATCGCCCCTGAAACCTTCCGCGATTTCGTCAAGGCGGGCCTTGCCTGGCGCGAGGTTATTCGTGGCCGGTTCGGGCCGCGCGTCTCCATCACCGAGGCCGAGGTCGACCGCGCCATGTCGGTTGCCGCGCAAAGGGGTTCGGGCCCGCGCGTATTGCTTTCCGAAATCATCTTGCCGCTGACAACAGCCAATCAGCTTGACCAGCGCGACCTCGCAGATGAACTGGCAGGTTCGGTCGGCTCGGAAGCCGCCTTCGCCCAGGCCGCACGCACCCATTCCGCCGCGCCCTCGCGTGAAAATGGCGGCCAGCTTGGCTGGATCCCGATCACCAACCTGCCCCCCCAGGCCCGCCAGATCCTGGCGCAGATGGGCAACGGTCAGGTCAGCCCTCCGATCAATACCGGCAATGCTATTGCCATCTTCCGCCTGCGCGGCCTGCAACAGGGTGGCGAGATCACGGCATCGGGCACCACGGTCGACTATGCGCAATACCTGATCCCGGGTGGCCGCACCGCTGATACACTTGCCGAGGCCGAACGGGTGCGGGGCGAGGTCGATACCTGCGACGACCTCTACCGCGTCGCCCGGGGCAAACCCGTCGAGCAATTGTTGCGCGAGACTCGGGCGCTGAGCACCGTGCCCGCCGATATCGCCGCGGAACTTGCCCGTCTTGACGACAATGAAAGCTCGGTTGCCCTGACACGTGGCAATGCGCTGGTTTTCCTGATGCTCTGCAAGCGGTCAGCGACCCTCGCGCAGGGCACCGATCCGACGATTCCCGTCACCGTCGCCGCCAGCGACCTGCCCGAAGGCACCCCGGCGATTGATCCTGAACTTGGTTACGGTCGGGGGCCGGGCCGGGCCCAGATCCGCGACGAGCTGGTCAACCAGCGCCTTGCCGGTCTGGCCGAAGGCTATCTGGCAGAACTCAGGGCCAACGCGATCATCGTCACGCCGTGAGGCTGGCACCATGACCCTGCCCCCGATCGCGCTGACCTGCGGAGAGCCTGCGGGCATTGGCCCCGAAATCGTAGTAAAGGCCCGGTTGGCGCTGGGGGAGACTGTGCCATTCTTCTGGATCGGCGACCCGGGTCACCTGCCCGAGGGCAGCGACTGGACCGAGATCGCCACGCCCACCGATGCAGTTTCGGTTCCGAAAGGCTGCCTGCCGGTTCTCCGGCACGACTTCCCCGCACCCGCCCGGCCCGGCCTGCCGGCACCGGAGAACGCAGCAGCCGTCATTGCCGTCATCGCCCGTGCGGTCGATCTGGTCATGTGTTGTGATGCATCAGCGCTGTGTACCGCACCGATTCACAAGAAGGCGCTGAAGGATGGCGCCGGGTTCGCCTTTCCGGGCCACACCGAGTATCTTGCCCATCTTGCTGGCGTCGACCGTGTGGTGATGATGCTTGCCTGTGAGGCCCTGCGCGTCGTCCCCGCCACGATCCATATCCCGCTGTCCGAGGTTCCGGAAACCCTGACCGCGACCCTGCTGGAAGAGACCCTCCGCATAACCAATGCGGGCCTGATACGGGATTTCGGTTGCGCACGCCCCCGCCTTGCAGTGGCGGGGCTGAACCCGCATGCAGGGGAAGGTGGCGCGATGGGGCGGGAAGACATCGACCTTATCGCTCCGGTACTCGACCGGTTGCGCGCCGAAGGGATGGAGGTTGCGGGGCCCCTGCCCGCAGATACGATGTTCCACGCAGAAGCGCGGGCGCGTTACGATGCCGCCATCGCCATGTACCACGATCAGGCGCTCATTCCGATCAAGACACTCGACTTCGCAGGAGGTGTGAACCTGACGCTCGGTCTGCCCTTCATCCGCACGTCACCAGACCACGGAACGGCATTCGACATTTCCGGTCGCGGTATCGCGGCCCCTACAAGCCTTGTTGCCGCCCTTCGCATGGCGTGGAGCATGGCAGGAAAACGGGCGCAGAAATGACAACGCAGTCTTCGACTCGCACCATGAATTTTCTCCGAAAATTCGCCGATTTTTCGAAGAAAAATCGTTCACCCGTTCCGACCCGGAGACCGTTATGGCCGCATTAGACGGGCTGCCGCCGCTGCGCGATGTGATTGCCACACATGGCATCGCGGCAAAGAAAAACCTCGGCCAGAACTTCCTTCTCGATCTCAATCTCACTGCCCGGATCGCGCGGTCGGCAGGCGACCTCACACAATGCGACGTGCTCGAGGTCGGCCCCGGCCCCGGCGGATTGACGCGCGGTCTTCTGGCCGAAGGCGCGCGCAAGGTGCTCGCCATCGAAAAGGACGCTCGCTGCCTGCCCGCTTTGGCCGAGATTGGCGCGACCTATCCCGGACGGCTTGAGGTGTTGAACGCAGACGCCCTCGCCGTCGATCCGCTTGCGCATCTGACACCCCCGGTTCGTATCATCGCCAACCTACCCTACAATGTCGGAACAGAACTGCTGGTGCGCTGGCTGACACCGCCCGCCTGGCCCCCCGCCTGGCAAAGCCTGACATTGATGTTCCAGAAAGAGGTCGCCGAGCGGATTGTCGCGCAACCCGGCGACAAAGCCTATGGCCGCCTTGCGATCCTTGCCCGTTGGCTGACCGACCCGCGCATTGTCATGACCTTGCCGCCAGAGGCCTTCACGCCGCCGCCCAAGATCCATTCTGCGGTTGTTCATATGACTGCCCTGCCCGAACCGCGTTACCCCGCCGACGGCAAGGTGCTGAACCGCCTTGTCGCCGCCGGGTTCAACCAACGCCGAAAGATGCTGCGCGCCAGCCTCAGGGGAAGCGCGCCTGAGATCGAGGCAAAGCTGGAAGCCGCCGGGATCAAACCAACCGCACGGGCAGAGGAAATTTCGTTGGAAAGCTGGTGCCGACTGGCGCGGCTTGTCAACGACCTGGGCAACAACACCTGAAGTCTCAGGGTTTCGGTGAATCAGAATTCGAACCTTTTTCGTTCGAATTCAAATACTTGTTATATGAAGTTAACCCGACACGCTTTAAGCGAAACCCGGGTGCACATGGCTGCTGCCAAAAAAACCAAAACCGCGGCACACAGGCCGCGGCTTTCACTCCTGAACCGGTTCGGACCGACCTATTCGGCCGCATCTGCGGGTGGCTCGCCGCCACCATCTGTCGCCGGTTTTGCCGTGTCCTGCTTCTCACGCGGCTTGCGTGGCGCACGCGGGGCCCGAGCAGGCTTTTTTGCCGCAGGCGCGGCCGCCTCTTCCGGTGCCGACGGCAGTTCCGGCATCATCGGGGCCGAGCGTGTGGTCGTCTGACGCGCTTCGGGCGTTTCGACCAGACCCGGCCCTTCATCACCCTCTTCGTCGCGCACCGGCGACATATCGGCGCGCGGCTGTTCATTGCCGTCCCGGTCGTTCCGGTCTTCATGACGCTGGCGCTGGTTGTGCCGGTCACCATTCTGGCCGCCATGGCCATTGCCATCGCCCTGATTCTGGCCACCCTGAGCCTGCCGCGCTTCCTGTTCGCGCTGCATCTCTTTTTGCGCCTCACCCAGCATGCGGGTGTAATGCTCGGCATGCTGAAGGAAGTTCTGCTCTGCCACGCGGTCGTTCGACAATTGCGCGTCACGCGCAAGGGTCAGATATTTATCAATGATCTGCTGCGGTGTGCCGCGGACCTTGCCCTCGGGGCCGGACGAATCGAACACCCGGTTGACTACATTGCCGAGCGAGCGTTGACGGTTCGACTTCGAACGCGAACGGTTCTTGGATGATCTCATGTGCTTTCGTCTGTCCAGGCCATTAGGGCTATGCGCTGTCCTGCCCCGCTCCGCATCCTGCGCCGATTGTAAACGGCTAGAGTGGCGGTTTGTTCTGCTGGGCAAAGTGGTCCGGGCTGACGCAAAAGGTCCGCCCGTCACGCCCCCCTTAATGCATGATGTCGCGGGACGGGCAAGGGAAAACTGATCGGCTCGGCGAAAAAGCCCGTTTTTTCGCAACAATACCGCCAATGACGGCACAGAAATTCCGATTTCCCCGGATCGCGCCTACATTGCACCGCACTCATCCGGCGCACCCTGCCGGTACGCAATCACCACCCGGTCGCGCCCGTCAAGGTCGCGGCGGATTTCGGGTTCGGCGAGTCCCTGCGCCCTCAGCAGATCGGCAACCGCTTCTCCTTGCGTCGGCCCGATCTCAAGGATCAGCCGCCCGCCAGACATCAACCGCGCGCCCGCCCCGGCGGCAATGGCGCGATAGGCGGCAAGCCCGTCACCGCCCGGCGTCAGCGCGCCATGCGGTTCCCAGTCGCGGACCTCTGGGGCAAGCCCCGCCATTTCCGCCGCCGCGATATAGGGCGGGTTCGATACGATAAGGTCGAACCGGCCATTCACCCCGGCAAACCAGTCGGCACAAAGGAACCGCGCCCGGCGCTCAAGTCGAAGATCCGCCGCATTACCCGCCGCCACAGCCAGTGCCGCTTCAGAGATATCCGTGCCGGTTCCCGTCGCGAAGGGCATACCTGCAAGGCAGGACAGCAGGATACAACCCGTCCCGGTGCCAAGATCGAGTATCTTGACGAAGGGCCGCTCCAGCGCCGCCTGCACCAGCAACTCGGTCTCGGGGCGCGGGTCGAGCGTATCGCGGGTCACCCGAAACGTGCATCCGTAAAACGCCCGCTGCCCGGTGATCTGACTGACCGGTTCGCGCGCCATGCGCCGATCCACCAGTGACTTGAATACTTCTAAGGCATCGGCGTCCATGGGATCGGGCAGGATCAGCGTCACCCTGTCCGGCGCGATCCCAAGCGCATGGGCCAGAAGCCGCCGCGCATCGCGGGGCGCCCCGTCGATACCGGCCTCACCCAGCCGCCTTGTGGCGGCGCTCAGCGCCTCGGTACCTGTCATTGTGGCCCACCGGCGCCGACGTTCAGGGCCGAAGGCCCGCGAACGAGGCGTCTCACGCCTCCATCTCCGCAAGCTTTGCCGCCTGATCCTCGGCGATCAGCGCATCGGTAACCTCGGTCAGATCGCCAGCCATGATCTCCGAAAGCCGGTAAAGCGTCAGGCCGATCCGGTGATCGGTCATGCGGCCTTGCGGGTAATTATAGGTGCGGATCCGTTCCGAGCGGTCACCCGATCCCACCTGCGCCTTGCGGTCGGCGGCGCGGGCATCATCGGCGCGCATCCGCTCCATGTCGTAAAGCCGGGCGCGCAGGACGGCCATCGCATTGGCGCGGTTCTGGTGCTGGGACTTCTCAGATGAGGTCACGACGATTCCGGTCGGAACATGGGTGATGCGCACGGCGGAATCGGTCGTGTTCACATGCTGGCCACCAGCACCCGAGGACCGCATCGTATCGATGCGGATATCGCCTGCCGGAATGTCGATCTCCACATCCTCGGCCTCGGGCAGCACCGCGACGGTCGCGGCAGAAGTATGGATGCGCCCCCCCGCTTCCGTTTCGGGCACACGCTGAACCCGGTGGACACCGCTTTCGAATTTGAGCCGCGCAAAGACGCCTTCGCCCTCGATCCGGGCCATGGCTTCCTTGACGCCACCAAGCTCGGTCTCGGCAAGTTCCATGAGGTCAAAGCGCCAGCCCATGCTCTCGGCATATTTTTGGTACATGCGCAGAAGATCGCCCGCGAAAAGGGCGGCCTCCTCACCGCCGGTGCCGGGGCGTATCTCGACAATCGCGGGCCGGGCATCGGCGGCATCCTTCGGCAAAAGCGCGACCCGCAGCCGGGCCTCCATCTCTGGGATGCGGTCCTTCAGACGTGGCAACTCATCCTCAGCCAGCGCCCGCATCTCGGGGTCCGCCAGCATCTCCTCGGCTTCCTCAAGATCAGACAAGGCCTGCCGGTAGGCCGCGATCTCGGCCGTGACCGGCTTCAGCTCGGAATATTCCCGGGACAGCGCGGCGATCTCGGACGGGTCGGCACCAGAGGACAGCTTCGCTTCGAGGAACTCGAAACGGCGCGTGATCTGGTCGAGCTTGTCCAACGGTACCATCCCGGCGGTTTGACCTGTCGCCGGGCAGCGGTCAAGGGGGGAGAGGCCGGGGGCTGCCTGACCCCGGACCCCCGGGAGTATTTGCAAACAGAAGAAGTTCAGGAGGTGAGTTGGCCAATCCAGTCCTGAAGCCGGGTTTTGTTGACGCCAAAGTCCTTGCGACCGAAGCGTAGCCGGGCATGGAGAACAAGAACGGTGGAAGGACCTTCCATGCGGGCTGCGGCAGTTGTGTAGTCAGGAAAACCAAAGACTGCTGAGCGCGTAACCCAGGTGATCAGACCATCTTCGGGACTGCCGGCCAGCCGCACCGTACACGGCGTCTCCAAGGCAATGGCATCGAGGCGGGCGAGGACATCTTCCGGCCTCTGCCCCGGTACAGTGACGGCAGCCCGCGCGCCCCCCTCTTCGACAATCACAGGATCGGCACCGGGGGAAAGAAACGTCCACCCGCCGGTACCCTGCGCTTCGGGCCTCACATGCCAACGCACCGGGTCGGAGGGGGCAAGGCGGATATAGGCCATGCCCCCGGCGATGATAAGCGCAAGAAGTGCGAAAGCCATCCTCATCCCTTCCGCCGTGTCCAGCCGTAAAGGCAGATCAACTCATGCGCGACATGGGCGCCGGCAATGGCTGTGGCGCCTGTCGTGTCATAGGCGGGCGAAACCTCGACCACATCGCCGCCGACAATGTTGATCCCCGCCAGATCACGCAGGATCGCCGCGACCTGCCAAGAGGCCAGCCCCCCCCAGACCGGCGTGCCGGTGCCCGGCGCGAAAGCCGGGTCGAGGCAGTCGATATCGAAAGTAAGATAGGTCGGCAGATCACCGACGATCCCCTTGATCTTTTGCACCACCGCCGCCGGACCCGTCTCATGCACTTCGCGCGCATCGATCACGTTCACCCCCATCAAATCGTCGTTATGGGTGCGGATGCCGACCTGCACTGAGGTCGCCGGATCGACGATGCCCGACTTGATCGCCTTGTAGAACATCGTGCCATGATCGATCCGGGTGAAATCATCATCCGCCCAGGTGTCGGAATGGGCATCGAAATGGAGAAGTGAAAGCGGCCCGAATTTCTCGGCATAGGCCTTGAGGATCGGAAAGGTGATGTAGTGATCGCCACCCAAAGTCACCGTCCCCGGCCCGGCGGCAAGGATGCCCCGGATATGGGCGGTCAGCGTATCGGGAAAGTCAGAGACCTTGGCATAGTCGAAGGCGAGATCGCCGTAATCGACGATCTCCATCTCATCCAATGGCGAATAACCCCAGCCATAGGGCGGATCGAAGGGCTGCAGGCTTGATGCCTCGCGTACCGCGCGGGGGCCGAACCGGGTGCCGGTCCGGTGCGTCACCGCCTGATCGAAGGGCACACCGGTGATCGCCAGATCAACGCCACTCAGGTCCTTCGTGTAGCGCCGCCGCAAGAAACTCGTGGCGCCGCCAAAGGCGTTTTCATAAGCAAGGCCGCGCCGGTCCTTGCGGGTGAAAGCGAGGTCAACCTCGCTCTTTGCATCTTCCAAAGCCATGATGGGGCTCCGTGAAAGGGTCTGGCGTCATTCAAGCCGGAGACGCCGCCGATCCGGATGCGCCCAACCCACCGGATTACAACAGATTCGTCAAGCATTTTGATCAAATTAGGGCGCCAACGGGCCCCATCCGCCCCGGCACGGGGCGGATGGGGAGCATATCTTGCGGCCCGCACTTCGCGGGCCGCTCCGCTGGATCAGACCGGCTGGGCCTGTTCCACGAGGCGGACAAAAAAGCTCGCGCCAAAGGGTGCGGCTTCGTCGTTGAACTCATAGGCCGGGTGGTGCAGGCCCGCGCCTTCCCCCTGGCCAAGAAAGAGGTAGCAACCCGGACGCTGTTCAAGAAGGTAGGAAAAATCCTCGGCCCCCATCTCGCGCCCGGCATCGTCAGCGACACCGGCGGCCCCCGCGACCTCGCGTGCCACGCCGGCGGCAAAGGCTGTGCGGCCGGGATCGTTCACGGTTGCCGGATAGCCCAGCTCATAATCGACCTGGGCCCTAACCCCGTAAGAGGCCGCCTGCCCCGCGACAATCTCCTCGAACCGGCGTTTGACCTGCTGTCGCACATCCCCGCGGAAGGTGCGGATCGTCGCGCCGAACCAGCCGGTTTCGGGGATGATGTTATTGGCACTGCCCGCATGGATTTCCGTCACCGACACGACAACCTCATCGAGCGGGCTGACCGTGCGGCTGGCAATGGTCTGGAGCGCCGCGACCATGCCGACCATGGCAGGGATCGGATCGATGCAGGCATGGGGATAGGCGCCGTGCCCCCCCTTGCCGGTCACCACCACCCGCGCCGTATCGACCGCAGCCATGATCGGGCCGGGCGTGGTGACGAATCGTCCCAAAGCCACGGTCGGCGTATTGTGCAGCGCATAGACCTCACCGATACCAAACCGGTCGAGGATGCCTTCGCGCACCATCACCTCACCGCCACCGCCATCCTCCTCGGCGGGCTGAAAGATCAGCGCCACACGACCCCGGA
Organism: Albidovulum sp.; assembly: GCF_049646345.1. Classification (GTDB taxonomy): domain Bacteria; phylum Pseudomonadota; class Alphaproteobacteria; order Rhodobacterales; family Rhodobacteraceae; genus Albidovulum. The sequence goes on from NZ_JBARVQ010000273.1 coordinate 8,729, forward strand.
AGCGCCGTGTTTCGGCCAGATACTTTGCCGCACCAAGCAGCATCGCGGTATGGCCGTCATGTCCACAGGCATGCATGACACCCGGCACGGTCGAGGCATGGGGCACCCCGGTAGCCTCGGTGATCGGCAGCGCATCCATGTCGGCGCGCAGGCCAATGGTCGGCCCCTCACCCTGCCCTTCTATGATCGCGACGATGCCGCTGGTCGCGATCCCCTCATGGATCTCATCCACCCCGATCTCCCGCAACCGCGCCGCCACGAAAGCCGCCGTCTTGTGACAGTCAAAGCTCAGCTCGGGATGCGCGTGCAGATGACGCCGCCATTCCGCCATTTCGGGCGCGAAATCGGCAATGCGGTTCAGGACGGGCATGTGGACTCTCTGCAATCATTGCGAATACTGACCACATGACCGCAATTTCGGGAACTCCGCAATGACCCATGACCGCGCCGCCTCGGACCGCCTTATTCACGATCCCGAGGGCGGGTTGCCACGGCTGCTGGAGATCATGGCCCGGCTGCGAGACCCGGCCTCTGGCTGCCCCTGGGATATCGAACAGGATTTCGCGACGATCGCGCCCTATACGATCGAAGAGGCGTATGAGGTTGCCGACGCGATCGAGCGCGGGTCATGGGGCGAACTTGAAGGCGAATTAGGCGATCTGTTGTTCCAGACCGTCTACCACACCCAGATGGGGGCCGAGGCAGGGCATTTCAGTTTTGACAGTGTGACCCGGGCGATTTCCGACAAGATGGTCGCCCGCCACCCACATGTCTTCGGCGATGAAAGCCGTGAAAAATCCGCCGAACAGCAGACCAGTGACTGGGAGAGGCTGAAGGCCGCCGAACGGGCGGGTAAAGCGGAACGCGGCACGCTGGATGGTGTGGCGGTTGGCCTGCCCGCCTTGACCCGTGCGGTAAAACTGCAAAACCGCGCGGCGCGGGTTGGCTTCGACTGGCCCTCTACCGATGAGGTGATCGACAAGATCACCGAGGAGGCGCGCGAGCTGAACGAGGCGCGCGACACGTTGACTGAAGCGGAAGTGTTCGAGGAATTCGGCGATCTTCTATTCGTCATCGCCAATCTTGCCCGGCACCTGAAGATCGATCCCGAAGCCGCCTTGCGTGCCGCCAATGCCAAGTTCACCCGACGCTTTCAGTCCATAGAAACCGCACTCGCGACCCAAGGCAAACGGCCCGAGGACAGCAATCTGGCCGAGATGGATGCGCTATGGGATGCGGCCAAGCTGACTGAAAAGGCGAAAGCCGCCCTGACACCATCGGATCAATAACGAAGATAATCCCGACTTCTTTAATCGGGTATTGACGGCCTCCCGCCGCTCGGCGATAAGGGCGTCAATATCTGACTAAAGGAGTCGACTATGTTTACCCGCACCCCGATTTTCGCACTGTCGCTCATTGCGCTCGCTGGCCCCGCCCTTGCTGATGAGGTCAACGTCTATTCCCTGCGCCAGCCAGAGCTTGTTCAGCCGCTGTTCGACAAGTTCACCGAAGAAACCGGCATCGCAGTCAATGTCGCGCATATCGACAAGGGCATGGTCGAGCGGCTCGTCTCGGAAGGCGATCGCAGCCCGGCGGATCTGGTGATGACCGTCGATATCGCCAAGCTGGCGCAGGTGGTCGAGGCAGGCGTGACCCAGCCGGTCACCTCCGACGTCCTCGCCGCCAATATCCCCGCTGAATTCCGCGACCCCGGCAACCAGTGGTTTGGCCTCACGACCCGCGCCCGTGTTGTCTATGCCTCAAAGGACCGCGTCGCCGATGGCGAGGTCACGACCTATGAAGACCTGACCGACCCGAAATGGCAGGGCCGCATCTGCACCCGCCCGGGCACGCATGACTACAACCTTGGCCTGATGGCGGCGATGATCGAACATCACGACGCCGACTATGCGAGGGAATGGGCGACGGGTCTGCGCGCCAATCTCGCGAAAAAGCCCGAGGGCAATGACCGCGCACAGGTTAAGTCGATCTGGGCCGGGGAATGCGATATCTCGCTGGGCAACACCTATTACATGGGCGCGATGCTGGCCGATCCAGAACAGACCGAATGGGCCAATTCGGTGCGCATCATCTTCCCGACATTCGAAGGTGACGGCACCCACATGAACGTTTCGGGCGTGGCGATGACCAAGGCGGCGCCGAATCACGATGCGGCACTGAAACTGATGGAATTCCTGTCCTCGGACGAAGCGCAGGCGATCTATGCCGAGACGAATTATGAATTCCCGGTCAAACCCGGCGTCGCAAAATCCGATCTGGTGGCAAGCTGGGGCGAATTCACGCCCGACAGCCTCAACCTGATGGAAGTCGCCAAGTCGCGGCCCGAGGCGCTGAAGCTGATGGAAGAAGTAAACTTCGACGGCTGAAGCATCTGAAAAACATAGAAAATACCTGCACGGAGTTCGGGCCTGAACGGTTCGGACTCCGTTTTCATTTTAACCCGCAAACACAGCGCTCACTGCGCCGGAATGTTAACAGAAGATGAACAGGCGGTTTTGATTGAGTTCAGACGCCATGTGCCACATTTGTGTCATCAAGGGGACGGAATTCCTTCGAATCGCAGACCAACATGCAGCGAAAGGGTTCCAAGGGGAAAAGGTGGAGACGATTGCTGACGCGTATTGAGACCAACGCTTGCGGAAATGTGCACCCTTTCATGGGTGCGATCACGGAAACCCATAGCGGTTCGACGATCACGAAGCGGATCGGACGTGGTAACAACGGCACCGCCTCCGACAGGTTCCCGCCCATCGAGGATGTTCTGCGCGACGACCGTCTGTTCGACCGTCTTGCAGCCGTAGCCTGACCATTCCCCGACAAGCGCCCTGTGTGGCGCCGATGCCAGTCGCGCTATCTGACCCGATGCGCGTCAACGCGCCTTCAGCGCATCCTCCAGCAGCACGCGCACCGCATCGCCCGGCACATCGGATGTGACAAACGCCTCACCGATCCCGCGCGCCAGGATGAAGCGCAACCGGCCATCCACCACTTTCTTGTCCTGCGCCATAAGGGCAATCAAGGCATCGGCATCGGGAAGATCGCCCGGAATGTCGGCCAGATCCACCTTCATCCCCATTGCCTTCAGATGCGCCCGCACCCGGCTGGGTGCCTCCTGCGAACATAAGCCCAGACGCTGGCTGAGTTCGAATGCCAGCGCGCAACCAATCGCCACGCCTTCACCATGCAGCAGCCGGTCGGAATAGCCCGTCGCGGCTTCCAGCGCATGGCAGAAGGTATGGCCGAGGTTCAACAGCGCCCTGTCGCCCTGCTCGGTTTCATCCCGCTCGACGATCCGGGCCTTCATCTCGACCGACCGGCGCACCGCGTATTGCCGCGCGCCGACTTCGCCCGCTGACAGCGCCGGGCCGTTCGCCTCAAGCCAGTCGAAAAATACGGCATCCCCCAGCAGCCCGTATTTCACCACCTCGCCATATCCAGACAGGAAATCGCGGGCGGGCAAAGTGCCCAGAACATCGATATCGGCCAGCACCAGCGAGGGCTGGTGAAAAGCCCCGATCAGGTTCTTGCCATGGGTTGAATTGATCCCGGTCTTGCCGCCCACCGAACTGTCGACCTGTGCCAGAAGCGAGGTCGGGATCTGCACAAAACGCACGCCACGACGCAGGACAGCGGCGGCAAAGCCCGCCAGATCGCCGATCACCCCGCCACCAAGGGCGATGACAATGTCGCGCCGCTCGACCTTTTCGGCCAGAAGCCAGTCAACCGCGCGGGAAAATTGCGGCCAGCCCTTGGTCGCCTCGCCCGCAGGCAGGGCAAGCGCGGTCATCGTCACATCGCCAAGCCCCTCGCGCAGGGCTTCAAGGTGCAGCGCGCTTACTGTCTCATCCGTCAGGACAGCAACGCGGGGCCGGGCCAGAAGCGGCGCGATTTCAGCCCCGGCGCGCGCCAGCAGCCCCGCACCGATCCGGACATCATAGCTGCGCTCGCCCAGCGAGACCCGAACTCTGTCGATGCCTGTGGTCATTCCATCTCCATTACGTCATGCCGCCCGGACAAAGCCGCCATGACCTTGCGGGCCATATCCTCGATCGAATAGTCTGGCTTCGATTCAACCGTGATCCCCGCCAGCGCATAGACGGGCTGGCGGGCGTCAAAAAGCCCTGCCAGCGTTGCCTTGGGATCGGCGGTGCGCAACAAGGGACGCGTCGTCTTGTGCCGGACCCGCTGCCAGAGCAGGTCCAGATCGGCCTTGAGCCAGACCGCCACCCCTTTTTCTTCAATGACCACCCGGTTGTCAGGCGCCAGAAAGGCACCGCCGCCGGTCGACAGAATACACGGACTGCCCGCCAGAAGACGCGACAGAACTTCCGATTCCCGTGCCCGGAAAAAGGGCTCGCCGTCGCGGGCAAAAATCTCGGCCACGGTCATGTTTGCGGCGCGCTCGATCTCATCGTCCGAGTCAAGGAACGGCACCTCCAGCAACCGGGCAAGCGCGTTTCCGACAGCCGTTTTCCCGGCCCCCATCATCCCCACCAGCACGACCGTCTTTTTCAGTTTCCCCTTCACATTCCGTCCTTTCGGCCCCGTTCTGGCGCAGTACCGCCCACGGGAAAACTTTCTGCCCTGAATGGCGTGAACTCGCAGAAAATGCCATATATAATCCGCGTGAATTTGCCGACCGCTTTGAAACGCGCGATGGCAGGGAAGATCGGACAGGTGGAACAGGCAGTGCCACCTTCCCGGAAATGAACGAAAAAACGACGGCAGGATTGAATGTTCCGAATTCTCAAGGTGATCCTCATTCTGGCGATACTCGCCGTTATCGGGCTGACGGGCTATGCCTATCTGGGTGACATGACGCCTGAACGCAGTGATGTAAGCGAACCGGTTGAGCTGAATGTGGGCCAGTAAGGCACTTGTTCTGCCCGTGCTGCTTTGCATCGGCACCGGGCTTAGCGCCGCGAATGCCCAGAGTGATGCGCCGATGTCGGCGATCGACTGGCTGTCGAAGTCCGTGGCCAGCCCGGCAATCGCCATTCCCGGCATCAGAAATGAACCGCCCGTGACAGACGGCGCGGCCCCTCGGACGATTGTCGTTCGGCCCATCGACGGGCCGTCCCTGGATGGGCTGGGGCTGTTGTCGGTCGCGAAGACCGGTTTGCCGCGCGATCTCTGGGGCACGACCTCATCGGCAGAGCTTGCCCGCCTGATCCGGGCCGAGCGCATCAATACCCTGCCCGCGATCCAGTCATTGCTCTACACGCTCATGCTGGCCGAAGTGGCACCACCCGCGGATTCCGACGGGTCCGGCGCGATCTTTCTCGCACGGGTGGACAAACTTCTCGACCTCGGTGCGCTCGATCCCGCATTGGCGCTGCTGGAAATGACCAAAACGCCCGAGCCGGAGCCCTTCCGCCGCTGGTTCGACATCGCCCTGCTGATCGGGCGCGAGGATCGGGCCTGCGACATCATGCTGGAAACCCCGCAGATCGCGCCCACCTTTCCGGCGCGCATCTTCTGTCTTGCGCGCAGCGGCGACTGGAATGCCGCCGCCCTGTCGCTGCGCACGGGCGAGACGCTTGGCTTCATCGAGCCCGAGATGGCCGCCCTTCTGGAACGCTTCCTCGACCCCGAATTGTTTGAGGGCGAGCCGGACCTGCCGATGCCCGCCCGGCCCTCGCCGCTGGTGCTGAGGCTGATGGAGGCCATCGGTCAGCCGCTGCCGACGACCACCCTGCCCCTGGCCTTCGCTCAGGCAGATCTCAGGTCGAATGCGGGCTGGAAGACCCGGCTGGAGGCCGGAGAACGGCTGGCCCGAACCGGCGCGATTGAGCCGAACCGCCTGCTTGGCCTTTACACCGAACGCAAGGCCGCCGCCTCGGGCGGGGTCTGGGAACGTGTCGATGCCATTCAGCGACTGGAAGCCGCGCTCGGCCTCCGGGACGCAGGCACCATTGGCCGGTTGTTGCCCGACACCTGGGCGATGATGGTCGAGGCCGAACTGGAAGTACCGTTCGCCGCCCTCTATGGCAGCCGCCTTGCCGGTCTGGATCTGTCCGGTGACGCAGGACTGCTCGCCTTTCGCATCGGGCTTTTGTCTGCGGATTATGAAAGCATCGCACGCGCACACACGCCACAGGATGCGGAAGAGCGGTTCCTGATCGGGTTGGCGACCGGCAGCCCGCTTGGGATGAAGCCGCCCGATCAGTTGGGTGCCGCGATCCAGCGGGCCTTCCTGCCCGCCCCCCGCCCCTCCGATGCCTTTTCACGCCTGCTCGACGAAAAGCGGCTGGGCGAGGCTTTGCTTCTTGGCATCGACCACATCACCGAAGGCGCGCGGGGCGAGCTGCGCGACGTGACCGACGGGCTGGAGCTTTTGCGCCATGTCGGGCTGGAAACCACCGCCCGCCGCGCGGCGCTGGAACTGGTGCTGCTGGAACGGCGGGGATAGGCCATGGCCGGGGCGGATCTCTGGATTTCAGCCTTTCTCGACGCTCAGGCCGCCGAACAGGGCTCTGCCCGCAATACGCTGCTGGGTTATGGCCGCGATCTGCAGGATTTCGCGGATTGGCTGACACGGCGCGGGCAGACATTCGAGACTGTAGAGCGGGACCAGATCGAAGCCTATCTGATTGCCTGCGAGGCCGAGGGGCTGTCACGCGCCACCCGCGCCCGGCGTCTGTCGTCGATCCGACAATTGTTCCGCTTTGCCTATGAGGACGGGCGGCGGACCGACAATCCGGCGATCCAGATCAAGGGGCCGGGCCGGGCCAAGAGCCTGCCAAAGATACTGAGCGTGGCCGAGGTTGAGGCATTGTTGACGGCGACCCGGACAAGCGGCCGTAACCCGTCCGAAAACCTGCGCAATATCTGTCTGATGGAACTGCTCTATGCGACCGGTATGCGGGTCAGCGAACTGGTCGGCCTGCCGGTATCCGCCGCACGCGGCGATCCGCGCATGCTTTTGGTCAGGGGCAAGGGCGACAAGGAACGCATGGTGCCGCTTTCGACACCTGCAAGGGAGGCGCTTGTCGTGTGGCTGGCGTTCCGGGACAAGGCCGAGGACGTGGCACGGCGCGAATGTGGCACCCCGCCCGGCAAGCACCTGTTTCCCGCGCGCGGCCGTGCCGGTCACATGACCCGTCAGGCCTTCCACGGGCTTTTGAAGGATATCGCCGCAGCCGCCGGCATCAATCCCGCCCGCGTGACACCGCATGTCCTGCGCCATGCCTTCGCCACCCATCTGCTGGCAGGCGGCGCCGATCTGCGGGCGATCCAGACCATGCTGGGGCACGCTGATATCGCCACGACCGAGATCTACACCCATGTGCTGGACGAACGGCTGAAAGAGCTGGTGCTGGAGCATCACCCGCTTGCCCGCGACGCGGACTGATCACCGCCCCCGTCCCGGACCTGATCCGGGACCTCCCCGGTCGGCCGACAACACGTGCCTTGAGGTTTTCCTTCTGGTGAACGCGAGTTCCCAGACTATCTGTCACCTGAAATCTTCCGACGACCTCAGAGTGACAACACCTTTCATATCGGTTGTCTGGCAAATGGACCGGTCCACAAAGCAGACCTGCCAAGCGGTCGGTTCGCATGCAAGAGATGCGGACGAAGCCGCCTTTTGCTGGTGCAGCTATTGCTCATGCAGCAATTCCTCGCATCTGCGGCGGCATCTAATCAGCGATGCAGCGGATTTCACGAACCAGACATTCACCGGTGCTGATCTCGCCGGA
>NZ_JBARVQ010000274.1:0-1775 GCF_049646345.1 Albidovulum sp.
GGTCGAAACCATGGTGATCTTGCCCTTGATTTCGTCCACCGGCTTCAAGAGGTCGTTCCAGCTGGTGGGCGCGAAGGACATCAGGTCTTCGCGGTAGCACAGGCCGGTGGTGCCCCAGGCATAGGGCATCGAGAACACGTTGCCCGGATCGTAGCTGAGTTGCTTGGCCTCGTCGTAGAGGTTCACTTCGTTGGGCAGGTTGGCGTGGTCGAGGTCGCGCAACAGGTCGAGGTTGTGCAGCGCCTCGGCAAAGGGCGAGGAGACGAAGACCACGTCGAAACCCGTGCCATTGCTGGCCACCAGCCGGCCCATGGTCTCTTCGTTGGTCGCCGTGGTTACAAGCTCCACGTCGATCCCGGTCTCGGCCTTGAAGCGCTCGATGATGTCTTCGGGCATGTAGTTGGCAAAGTTGATCACGGTGATCGACTCGGCCTGGGCCAGTCCGGTCGAAAGGGCCATCACACCGGCAGACAGTGTCAGCAGCAGTTGGGTTCGCATCTTGATTACCTCCTTGGTTTCATTCTTGCAGGCTCTATGGCCCAGTGGTTTTCCGCCCCGGCGTGCCGGGACGGCTTCAGAAAACGCTGACGACCTCGCCTCCTTCGACGAAGACGCTTTTGATCTGGCTATAGTGCTCCAGGGCCGCCATCGAGCATTCGCGGCCAAGGCCAGAGGTCTTGACGCCGCCGAAGGGCACTTCGACCGGGGCAAGGTTGTAGTTGTTGATCCAGCAAATACCGGCCTGCAGGTGCCCGGCGACACGGTGGGCGCACTGGATGTCCTGGGTGAAGACACCGGCGGCGAGGCCAAAGGCGCTGTCATTGGCGCGGGCGATAACCTCTTCCTCGGTGTCGAAGGTCAGGATCGACATGACCGGCCCGAAGATTTCCTCGCGCGCCAGACGCATCTGATCGGTGACCCCGGTGAAGATGGTGGGCTCGACCCAGAAGCCGCCCTCCATCCCCTGGATCCTGGGAACCCCGCCACCCAGATGAAGCGTGGCGCCCTCGGCCACACCGGCGCGGATCGCCCCCAGGACCTTGTCCTGTTGCGCCTTGCTGATCAGCGGCCCCATCGTCACCTCGGGGTCCAGCGGATCGCCGATGCGGATGGCCCGGGCACGTTCGGTGATCCGCTCCAGCAACTGGTCATGAATCTTGCGCTGGACGAAGACCCGCGTGCCATTGGTGCAGACCTGGCCCGTCGAGTAGAAATTCGCCATCAGCGCCCCGGAGGCCGCATTCTCGAGGACCGCGTCCTCGAAGATCACCAGGGGCGACTTGCCGCCCAGCTCCATCGTGGCGTGTTTCATCAGCGACCCGGCCAGCCCCATGACCTTCATCCCCGTGGGCACCGATCCGGTCAGCGAGACCTTGGCCGTGTCGGGATGCGCCACCAGCGCCTGGCCCACCGCGCCCATGCCCTGGACGACGTTGAACAGACCCTTCGGCAGCCCGGCCTCGATGTAGATCTCGGCCAGGATCAGGGCCGACAGGGGCGCGCTTTCCGAGGGTTTGAAGACCATCGCATTGCCCGCCGCCAGGGCAGGAGCCGACTTCCACCCCGCTCCTTGGAACGGATAGTTCCAGGCGCCGATCCCGACGCAGACCCCCAGGGGCTCGCGGCAGGTATAGGCAAAGCTTGATCCCAGCGCGATGGTCTCGCCGTTGAAGGCCGGGATGACGCCGGCATAGAACTCCAAAGCCTCGGCGACCGAGACCGCATCGACATAAAGCGTTTCCGACAGCGCTCGCCCGGTGTCGAAGCTCTCGACC
>NZ_JBARVQ010000275.1:0-3544 GCF_049646345.1 Albidovulum sp.
AAAAACCAGAGGATGACGCCGCTTCCATAAACTCAGACCAGCGCGCCGCCGTTTATGATGCCGAGTTTATCGACGATCTTCCCCGAGATAAGTCAGCGGGTTAGGGTGGGATCGTTCTTGTCACAAACCGCAGAGTGGTGCCGCTGCACGTAATCCGATTCTTTCAGCAGTCGAGGTCAGCGGCCAAGGAAATCGTTAGAAATGGCGCGAGGCGGACACATAAGCCAAGGGCTTGACGATTAGTCATCTCGGCCATAGTAGGGGCTTAAGGTCGCGCTAGCTCAGTTGGTAGGGCATCGCATTCGTAATTAGCGGGTCCGCTAGGGAATGACGTTCAATACCAGTCGCTTACAAGCGGCGTGAAGTAACTAGTAGGGCCATAGTAGGGCCTGGTCATGGAAACGTGCCGCTGTAGCTCAGCTGGTAGAGCACGTCATTCGTAATGATGGGGTCGGGGGTTCGAGTCCCTTCAGCGGCACCACGTTTTCAAGACTTAGCTTCGAAGTTCCAATAGCTTAGACGGTTCGACACCCAGCACGGCGGCGAGCTTGGCCGCAATGAGCACGGTCGGATTCCTGATGCCGCGCTCCACGCCGCTGACATAGGTGCGGTGCAGGTCGGCGTCGAAGGCAAGCTCCTCCTGCGAGAGGCCTGTTAGCTCTCGGAAGTGCCTTACGTTCTTTCCCACAACGGCCCTGATGTCCATGCGGCCATAGCGCAGGCGTGTAGACTATTGATCTACAGACTATAGATCTCATTTTCATTGTCGGACGAATCCAGATGTGCACACTGCAAGTCATTCCTGACTGCAAAATTGAGTTTGACATGTCCACCTTCCCCCGCATTTTGACCTCCGCCGCCGAGCTCAGCATCGTGGGTATTGGGTTGACGTTAGCGATGATCCTCTCGCCATTTCTGACCGTGCCATTGTCTCTTTTGCTGATGCTCTTGGGGCTCTTCACGGCCATCACGGGTAGAGGCGTTTGGAGGTTGCGCGGTCGGTCGAGGGGTGTGATCGTTCTGGAAATTGCCGGGATCTTCGCCGTTGCAGCGTCGCAGGTATTTGTCAAACAACGCGAAGCGCGCTGGGTGGAGTTGCGGCAGACGGACCCTGACACCTATCTAACCGAGCTTGCAGCCATAGACGACAATCGGTGGCTCGCGGAACTGCGCCTGTTACGGCCCGAGCGCTACGCCGCAGAGATCGAACGGCGCGAAACTGAACTGCAAGCTCAGCGAGACGCGGAGGTCGCGGAAGCCATCCGCCGCGCCGAAGTGGAGGCAGCCGAGAAAAGGGAAGCTGATGCTCGTGCTGCTGCGGCAGCGCAACGAATGATTGCAGGTTCAGATGACCTTGACGAACATCGCGAAATGTTTGCCCGTGCTGCGACGGACCTGGTGACAAACGGAACATGCACAGAAACCGAATTTGTTACGAACGGCGGTTGGGTGCATTCGACAACGTTTGGATCGAGGCCGGTCTACTTCATGTATTGTGGTGGCCCGACCGCGGCAAACCGACTGTATTTGAATGCGGCTACAGGCGAAGTATTCCGAGGAACCGATGGACGGGAAGCCCCAACTCCAGCCGAAGACCCGTCCGGTCAGGCAGCCGCACGATTGGCGGAATGTACGGACAAGAAGGCTGGCGAGGCATATGTGATGATCCAGAGCGACGTGCTGCGGCAGCTGCGCGCGCCCTCGACGGCGAAATTTCCGTGGCGATACGGCGCGGGCACCCGGCATATCGGCGACTGCGTCTATCAAGTCTTCGGCCAGTTCGATGCACAGAACGGGTTCGGCGACATGCTGCGCGGGGGGTTCTACGGCACGATCCGGTATTTCCCCGAAAGCGGAAGCTGGCAGACGCAATCGCTCAGCGTCAACTAGGCGCGGTGCTAGCCCGGTGCGCCGGTGAAACCAATACCTGCCAGCCCGGCGCAGCGGGCGGGAGAGGCCCGGAGCGGACCGTACAGGCCGTGCCCGGGGCGTGCCCTTGCCCCACGTCTGCCCCAAGCCCAAAGCGTCCTGTACGCCCCTCTGTAGCGCCCCAAAAAGCCGCAGGCTTATTTGTCTGCCACCGATATTTTTGTAACTTGTAACCGTAACTTAGCTCAGAAGGGTTTGGAAAAGTAAAAAGACGGGGCACCGTAGTGCCCCGCCGGGTAGTGCAGGCCAGTTTGGCCGTTATGTTACGTTACATGGTACGCCCCGCCGGTCAGAACGGGGGGTGCTCGCCATGCCGCCCGTCGAGGCGGTCGATCACCACGATGCCCCCGTCGATCCGCCGGGCGATATGCTCGACGGTGCGTTCGTCGACACTGCCACGGGCGAACCCCTTGCGCTGGGCCTTGTCCCGCCGTCCAAGGTCGTGCAGGCGATGGGTGCCGTAGTCCCACCCCAATCCGGCCATGACCGCCTTGATCCGGCGGGTGTCGGTGGGCGACATGCGGGCCGTATCGACGCCGAGCAGCAGCTTCACGCTGTCCATGGACACCCGTCCTGTCACCTCCGCGAAGGTGTCCTCCAGAACGTCTGCGTACGCATCCTCGACCATGCGCTGTCCCTGCACTTCGGCAGCAAGGGCCCACAGGTGCGGCGACAGGGTAATCGACTCGCCCGCGGCCTCCCGCACCGCTGCCTCGGCCCAGAGCTGATCGACATCGGCGCTGAACCGGGCGAGGTCGATGCGCTTGACCATGACCGGCCATATGCGCCGGTTGCCGGTCAGGTCGCGCAGATAGGCCCCCTCGTTGGTGGTTCCCAGGATGATGCAATGCCGCCGGTACTCCCCGGCATCGCGCCCATAGGCCCGCCGGAAGGTGTCAATGGCGGTGCTAAGGAACCGCTTCAAGCCCTGGCTCGTGGCCTTGTTCAGACCGTCCAGCTCCTGGCATTCCACGATCCACGCCCGCGCCAGCAACTCGGCCTTGGTCTTATCGTCGCTCTTGAGGTCAAGGCTGCCACAGAACCACTCATCCCGCACCGCCAACCGCTGCGCCAAACGGGACTTGCCCGCACCCTGCGCGCCTTCCAGAACAAGCATGGTGTCGAACTTGCACCCCGGATGCCGGATACGGCGAACCCCGGCAATCAACAGCTTGCTGCCGAACTCGCGGTTCAGCTCGCTGGTGTCTGCGCCGCAGTAGTCGGCCAACCACTTGTCAATGCGCGGCGTACCGTCCCACACGAGGCTGTCGAGGTAGTCTTCCACCGGGTGGTACTGCTGCTCGTGCGCAATCGCCAACAACTCGCGTTTGATGGCAGCGGGCGTTGCCGCGAAGTCCAGGTCGCGCGCGAAAGCACTGGCCAAGATTTCCGCGATATCGTTCAGGTCGCGTCCTTCCAGCCCATACCCGCGGAACTCGTCTACCTGGGTGAAGGTGTTGCGCTGGGCATCCACCCCAAGAACCGCTAGTGGACCTGTCGCGGTTTCGTGCCGCCCCAAGTGCTCGTTTAAGCGACTTTCCGTTCGAAAGCGACGGGGCTTTTCCAGCCCAATGCTGAGTGGCGGCGACGCGGATTGTAGAAGCCGTTGATGTAT
>NZ_JBARVQ010000276.1:0-2379 GCF_049646345.1 Albidovulum sp.
GTCCACGCCATTCGACATGGCCCAAATTGGGTGTTGAGACCGGAGTAATCGCCGTCCTCGTGCTGCTGCTCGCGGCCCTAGTCACGCATTTAAGGGCAAACCGGCGCGAACGCGCCGCCGCAGCGGACTTTCCACCGGAAGGCCAGTTTCTGGATGTTCAGGGCACCCGGATGCATGCGGTCGTCGCGGGATCCGGCCCTGATGTCGTGCTGATCCACGGGTCATCCGGGTCGGTGCGCGATTTTACATTTTCGATGGTGCCCGCCTTGGCGAAGCATTACAGGGTCATTGCCATAGACCGCCCCGGCATGGGCTGGAGCGACCTGCATCAGGGCGGCGAAACCCTGGCCATCCAGGCGCGGCTCTTGCAGGCGACGGCCGAAGCCTTGGGCGCCAGCAAACCAATCGTTGTGGGACAAAGCTACGGTGGCGCGGTCGCACTGGCCTGGGCGCTGGACTTCCCCCAGAACATCGCCGCGCTTGTCACGATATCAGCGCCTTCGCATCCATGGACGACCGGCCTTGGCGCTTACTACACGGTTCTGTCGCACCCGCTTGGCCAAGCCGTTGCGGTGCCTTTGCTGACGGCCTTCGCACCCGACCAGAAGGTCAATGCCGAGGTAGAGGCCGTTTTTCGGCCACAGCCGGCCCCGACCGGCTACGCCCGGCATTTCGCACCGGCATTGTCGCTTCGTCGGCGATCGATGCGTGCGAATGCCCGGATGCGCAGGGGATTGCATTCCGAAATCGCGGAAATGGTCCCCAGGTACAACGAGATTTCAGTGCCGGTGGAAATCATCCATGGCACCGAAGATGTGACGGTTCTAGCGGGCATTCATTCCGCAAAGCTTGCCGACGATATCGAAGGGGCGAATATGACTTTGCTGCCTGGCATTGGTCATATGCCGCATCATGTCGCCATGCCGGACGTCATCGCGGCGATCAATCGGGCGGCCGAACGCGCCGCATTGCGTGGCGCGGGCAAATAGCGATACTAGCGGAACAGTTGAGGAAAGGTTGGTACGATGTCGCTGCCCTTTGATGGTGCAATCACCGAATTCTACGAAAAGGAAGTTCCCGAAGAAGTGAGGCAGGCCATCTCCGAAGGCAGCAAGAAAGACATCCTGTCAGACAGTTACCCCTACGAAAAGCGGCTCGACAAGGACGACTACAAGAAGGTCATGGACGGGCTTCAGGAACAATTGGTCCGGCTTCAGGCCGATGTCGCTGAAACCGGCAAGCGCGTCGTAGTCGTTTTCGAAGGTCGCGATGCAGCCGGCAAGGGCGGCACGATCAAGGCGATGACCGAAAACCTGAACCCGCGCATCGCGCGCGTTGTTGCGTTGTCCAAGCCTTCCGATACCGAGGCCGGCCAATGGTATTTCCAGCGCTATGTGGAAGAACTGCCAACCTCGGGCGAGATCGTGCTTTTCGACCGCAGCTGGTACAATCGCGGCGTTGTCGAGCATGTCTTCGGGTTTTGCACCCCGGAGCAGCGCGAGAGGTTCTTTCACCAGCTTCCCGAGTTTGAAGAGATGCTGGTGAATGAAGGTATCACGCTGGTCAAGCTTTGGCTGAACGTCGGTCGCGCCGAACAGTTGCGCCGCTTCCTGGCACGCGAGACCGATCCCCTCAAGCAATGGAAGCTGAGCTGGATCGACGTCGAGGGCCTGAAGAAATGGGACGCCTATTCCGATGCCATTGCCGAAACCTTCGAGCGATCACACACACCCTTCGCTCCATGGACGGTCATCCGCTCTGACGACAAGTCGCGCGCGCGGATTGCCGCCATCCAGACTGTCCTATCAAGCATTGAATTTTCTGGGAAAAACCCCAAATCCATAGCACCTGCCGACAGCAAGATCTGTGGAGGACCAGACATCTGGGATGTCTAAACGCGGCTATCATCACGGCAACCTGCGACAGGCGCTGGTCGATGCCGCCCTGACTCTCATCGAGGAAAAAGGGCCGACCGGCTTCACCTTGTCGGAAGCTGCGAAACAGGCAGGCGTGACCCCTGCTGCGGTTTACCGTCATTTCGAGGGCCGCGAGGACCTGATCGCCGAAGCCGCGCGGCAAGGCTATGAGGTTTTTGCGGATTTGATGGATTACGCCTACAAGAAGGGCCAGCCCTCGGCGCTTGCGTCATTCGAATCGACCGGCCGGGCCTATCTCGCGTTCGCCAGAAAATATCCGGGACACTATGTTGCAATGTTCGAAAGCGGGATTTCTGTAAACCGGACACCGGAACTGGCGATGCTCTCGGGGCGAGCACTGGGTGTGCTGGAACGGGCGGCAATCGAGTTATCGGCCCATATTCCTCCCGACAGGCGACCACCAGCGCAGATGGTTTCTGCGCATATCTGGGCGATGTGTCAC
>NZ_JBARVQ010000277.1:0-3377 GCF_049646345.1 Albidovulum sp.
GCTCTGCTCAATGCGGCCAATATCCCGATCCCGCGCGGAGTTATCGGGGCGACGTTGCAAGAGGCTGCGGCCAAGTCGGTGGATCTGACGGCACCTCTGGTCCTCAAGGGGCTTGGCTTCGCGCACAAGACCGAAGCGGGGGCCGTGCGCCTTGGCCTGACCTCGCTCGACGGGCAGGCTGGGATGCCGGGTGCCTCGGGCTATCTGGTTGAGGAGATGGTGGCCGGTGCCGTCGGTGAGGTCCTGCTGGGTCTGCGCCGCGATCCGGTCTATGGCGCGACCCTGACGCTGGGTCTTGGCGGCGTTACGGCTGAGCTGCTGGCCGATACGGTGACGCTGGTTCTGCCTGTCGGTGAGGATGAGGTTCTGACGGCGATGCGTGGCCTCAGGCTCTGGCCCTTGCTTGACGGGTATCGGGGGCGGCCAAAGGCGGATGTGGCGGCCATTGCCGGGATCGCGGTGCGGCTGGGGCAGGTGATGGTTGAGCGGCCCGAATTGGAAGAGATTGAGATCAACCCGATCCTTGTCCTTGAAGAGGGCGCGGTGGCGGTCGATGCATTGATACGGGAGGCAGTGTAATGATGGAAATGCGGAGCGAGGGGCCGATCCGGACCCGCCGCGAGGGCGGCATTCTGGAGGTGACGCTGGACCGGCCCAAGGCCAATGCGATTGACCTTGCCACCAGCCGGATCATGGGGCTGACCTTCCGCGATTTCCGCGACGATGACACACTGCGCGTCTGTATCCTGCGGGCCGAGGGCGAGAAGTTCTTCTGCCCGGGCTGGGATCTGAAGGCCGCCAATGACGGCGATGCGGTTGATGGCGATTACGGGGTCGGCGGTTTTGGCGGCTTGCAGGAATTGCCGAACCTCAACAAGCCGGTGATTGCGGCGGTGAACGGCATCTGTTGCGGCGGCGGGCTGGAACTGGCCTTATCTGCGGACCTGATCCTTGCCTCGGACAATGCCACGTTTGCACTGCCCGAAATCCGCTCGGGCACCGTCGCGGATGCCGCTTCGATCAAGCTGCCGAAACGCATTCCCTACCATGTCGCGATGGACCTCCTGCTGACCGGCCGCTGGTTCGACGCAGAGGAGGCTTTGCGCTGGGGCATTTTGAAGGAAATCACAACACAAGCTGACCTGTTGGCGAAAGCATGGGACCTTGCCCGGTTGCTCGAAAGCGGGCCGCCCCTGGTCTATGCCGCCATCAAGGAAGTGGTGCGGGAGGCCGAGGATATGCGGTTTCAGGATGCGCTGAACCGCGTCACCAAGCGGCAGATGGCGACTGTGGACCGGCTTTATTCTTCCGAGGATCAGCTTGAAGGCGCCCGCGCCTTTGCCGAAAAGCGCGATCCGGTCTGGAAGGGGAAGTAAGGGGCGGTTTGCCTCACTCTCCGCGCGGGAAGCGCTTGCTGTCCTCAAGCACATTGAGGTCCATGTGGTTGCGCATGTAGCGTTCCGACGCTTTCTGCAAAGGCTGGTAGTCCCACGGGAAATAATCGCCGTTCCGAAGCGCCTCATAGACCACCCAGCGCCGCGCCTGACTTTGGCGGACCTCGGCGTCGAACCGGGCGAGATCCCAGCGCACCTCGGACTTGGCGCGGAGTGACGTGAGGGTGCCCATATGGGCCGGATCGCCTGCGAGGTTCGTAAGCTCATGCGGGTCGGCCTCAAGGTCGAAAAGCTGGTCGGGGTCGAGCGCGCAGCGATTGTATTTCCACTTGCCATAGCGCAGCGAGACAAGCGGCGCGTAAGAGGCTTCGGCGGCATATTCGATGGCCACGGGGGCGGTGCGTTCTGTCCCCTTGGCGGTGGGCACGAGGCTTTCGCCGTCAGTCCAGGGCATGACCTCCTCCATGCTGACCCCGGCCAGATCGCAGAGCGTCGGCGTCACGTCGATGGTGGAAACGGGCGTGTCGATGCGCTGTGGCGTCAGCCCGGGTGCGGCGATCATCAGGGGCACGCGCGCCGAGCCTTCGAAGAAGTTCATCTTGAACCAGAGGCCGCGTTCGCCCAGCATGTCGCCGTGGTCGGAAACGAAGAGGATGACCGCCTCTTGCCGGGTCGCCTCCAGCGCTTCCAGGATCCCTGCGATCTTGTCATCGAGATAGGAGATATTGGCGAAATAGGCGCGGCGCGAGCGGCGGATATCTTCTTCGGTGATATCGAACTTGCGCCAGTCATTGGCGTCGAAGATGCGCTTGGAATGGGCGTCGTGATCCTCATAGGCCATTGCTGGCACTTCAGGCTGCAGGTGCGCGCAATCCTCGTAAAGGTCCCAGTACTTCTTCCGCGCGACGTAAGGATCGTGCGGATGGGTAAAGCTGACCGTCAGGCACCAGGGCCGGTCATCGAGACCGCGTGCAAGGTCATAGACTTTGGCGGTTGCGTTGTAAGCAACCTCATCGTCATATTCCATCTGGTTGCTGATCTCGGCCACGCCCGCGCCGGTGACTGATCCCATATTGTGATACCACCAGTCGATGCGTTCGCCCGGCTTGCGGTAGTCGGGCGTCCAGCCGAAATCGGCGGGATAGATATCGGTCGTCAATCGCTCCTCGAACCCGTGCAGCTGGTCGGGGCCGACGAAATGCATCTTGCCCGAAAGACAGGTCTGATAGCCCGCGCGCCGCAGATGGTGGGCATAGGTCGGGATGTCCGAGGCGAATTCGGCCGCGTTGTCATAGACCTTCGTGCGCGAGGGCAATTGCCCGGACATGAACGAGGCCCGACCCGGCGCACAAAGGGGCGAGCCAGTATAGGCGTTCCGGAAGCGGACCGAACGGGCGGCCAGCGCCTTCAGCGTCGGTGCATGTAGCCAGTCGGCCGGGCCATCGGGAAAGAGCGTGCCGTTCAGCTGATCGACCATGAGGATGAGGATGTTGGGGCGGTCGGTCATGTGATGTCTCCCTCCGGGTTTTGCAGGCGGCAGGCTTGCATTGCCGCCATGTAGCGGTCGCGTCCGAAAACGGCATTGCCATGCCGCGACCGGCGTGGTGCCCTTGGGCAGGATGGGTAACATCAAACTGAGGGGGATGGCATATGGAAACGACCACGGACTTTTCGTATTCAGTTGGCGAAGAGCCCGATCTGGGCATCGTCCTTTCGGACGGCACGCGTCTATCGGCGCGGGTCTGGATGCCAAAGGGGGCGGGACCGTTCCCGGCGGTTCTGGAATTTCTGCCCTACCGCAAGCGCGACGGTACCACGCAGCGCGATGCGCTGACCCATCCCTGGTTCGCCGGTCACGGGATTGCCTGCCTGCGCGTCGACATGCGCGGCAATGGCGACAGTGAGGGGTTGATGGCGGATGAATACAGCCCCCGGGAACTGGCCGATGCCGTTGAGGTGATCGACTGGATCGCGGCGCAGGGC
>NZ_JBARVQ010000278.1:0-1707 GCF_049646345.1 Albidovulum sp.
ATCCACAGTTTCACTCCAATATGGGAGGGCGGACCCTCCGGCTCTTTTCTGTCGGGACGGATGCCCCGACAATCGAGTCCTCACGGGTCCTGCGCACAGCCCCGGAACACATTACGGCGATCCGAAGAAACTTTGTCATTTCCCGTCTCGGGCAGGAATTACGGCCTTGCGGCCACCCACCGTCTTGGACGAATCGTCCGAGGCAATGCGCATGGCAAAACCCCGAACAAGAGCGCGGTCTAATCGGTTTCAATGCGAATGTGAAGAGCGTAACGCGAAAAAAGGCAGCGCGCCTTGCGCTACCTGTCTTCACCGGTCCGTGATGTTCACCCTAGCGCAATCACAAACCGAAATCCAGATAGTCCTCGACCACGATGCGGCCCGCGATGATATCGGCAATCGCCGCATCCGCCGCGTCGCGCATGTCTTGAGTCAAAAGGGTTCTGTTGAAGTCGCCATAACCATACCCAAGTGCACCGTCGGCCAATCCCAACTCGATCAGGCCTGGCTGCAGATCGGCGCCGGCACCAAACACATGTTCCACCGCGACATCGACGTGCTTTTCCATCGTCGTCAGCATGGTGCCCGGGAAAAAGTCCTGCACATTGCTGTAAGTCCCGATCGCGAGGCGACCCGCATCAGCAACGGCCTGAAAAACACCCAGCCCGGTCCCCGCTGCAACAGCATAGATGACATCCGCCCCTTGCGCCATCTGAGCATTGGCGAGTTCGCCTCCCCGGACCGGGTCGTTGAGCGCGGCTGGTGTCGTCCCTGCCATGGACACGATAACCCGGGCATCAGGATCGGTATCCAGAACACCCTGTTCGAACGCCGTTGAAAACTGTCGAATGAACGGAATATCAATCCCGCCCACAAAGCCGACCGTATCCGTTTCCGAGGCCAGTACCGCCACCACTCCCATCACATAGGCCGCCTCATATTCAGCAAAAACCACCGAACTGACATTCGGCTGATTGACCACCGCGTCGATGATCGCAAAGGACCGGTCGGGGTAATCGGGCGCCACCACGTCGAGTGCATCCACGAAACCGAAGCCGATGGTAACGATCGGCGCATAGTTCGCGCTGGACGCGGCGGCACGATCCAGCGCCTGCTCGCGCTGCGACTCCGACTGGATTTCAAATTCGCCATAACTGTCGCCGGTGGCCGCGGACCAGGCTTGGGCGCCTTCGGAGGCGCTCTGGTTGAAACTCGCGTCGAATTTGCCGCCCAGATCGTAGATCAGGAAGGGGTTGGTTTCGGCGGGCGGCTGCGCACCGGTCACGGTGATGCGGGCGTCAATCCCGGCCTTTCGCGTAACGCCCTCCAAGGTCAGCGTATCGCCGCTGTCAAAGCGCAGCACGACATTACCGTTGACCACGCGCATCACGTAATCAGCGCTGTCGACATGGATTTCGTCGAGACCCTTCTGGAAATCGGTGATCACGTCGCGATTCGCGCGGCCAGAGGTTTCAAAGACGAACACATCCGCGCCGGTCCCGCCGGTCAGTTCGTCCGCGCCGGTGCCGCCGTCCAGCCGATCGCGCCCCGCGCCGGCCTTGATCACGTCGCGCCCGGCACTGCCGAACAGGCGATCGTTACCGGCGGCGCCGAACAGGCGGTCGTTACCGCTGCCGCCGTTCAGCCGGTCGTTGCCGCCGCCGCCAAAGAGCAGGTCGGCGCCCTTGCCGCCAAGGATCGAATCCG
>NZ_JBARVQ010000279.1:0-3550 GCF_049646345.1 Albidovulum sp.
TTCCACCACACGTTCACCGCCGAGATAACTCAACGTGATCAGGCTGCCGCCGCCGGACATCAGCGGTTCGGCAAGATGCGCCATATGGATCAGCGAATGCACCGAAACGGCCATCGCTTCCGAGAACCCCTCGGCAGAGCAGTCGGTCAGCCGACCGTGAAGGTCGGCGGGCGGCACGCTGCCCACGGCGTGAAGAAGGAAATCGAGCTTTCCCCAGCGTTCTGCGATAGCATCAAAAACGGCATCGAGTTCCTGTGGCGCCTCCACATCGCAAGGCAGGACGATGGGCGCTTCAAGCCGCGCGGCCAACGGTGTCACGTGGGTCTTGGTGCGCTCATTGACAAAAGTGATGGCCAACTCGGCACCCGCTTGCCGGAAGTGCAGAGCGGCGGGCCACGCCAGACTGCGTTCATTCGCGATGCCGATGACCAAGCCCTTGCGACCGGACAGGTC
Source organism: Albidovulum sp. (assembly GCF_049646345.1). GTDB lineage: Bacteria > Pseudomonadota > Alphaproteobacteria > Rhodobacterales > Rhodobacteraceae > Albidovulum. The sequence goes on from NZ_JBARVQ010000279.1 coordinate 454, forward strand.
CAAAAGTTCCACGGGATCGCAGTATTCGGGGAAGTCAGGCATCTTCCGATTGAACCCGGGTATCGGCGGAGGCGTCCGGCACCTTCTTCTGTGCAGTTTGACGCTTCGCGGTCTTGCCGTGCTTATGCCCGCCGTGTCCATGCCCGAAGAGATGCATCGCAGCCATCCCGCCGATCACGAGGACCAGAACCCAGTTTTCGATAATCCATTCCATGATCCTTCACTCCTTGTTTGGTATGGCGGTCGGTTGGCCCGCTTGTGTGGTGGTGGCGATGGGGAAACTGCCGTACATCGCGCCAAAGACATGTGTGAGCCATGCATCGCGCGCTTTGCGCAAGGCACCGAGATTTTCGCCGGTACGCGCGAACAACGCGCGTTCGGCTAGGATGGCGGGATGGTCTTTCGGCAGAGGATCCCGCGTCTCACGCACGGAGTCGGCTGTGGATTTCACCAGCGCCATCCAAGGGTTCACACGGTCGGAAAACATCGTTCTGGTCCATCGCATCGGATGCAGGGCGCGCAGCATCTCGGCACTGGCCGGGGAGGTCGCGGCCTTGACCCAGGGGCTGACGAAAGTCGAATAGGCCGCCTCGTTGATCCGTGATATCTGCGCGACCTGGGCCAGCGCCACATCGTCGGACGCAACGCCAAGATCATCGACGTCGCGCGGCTCGAAACGCACGTCGTAGTCGCCGGTCTTGCGCTTTGCACTGCCGGAAGACTTGTCGATGAGCATTTCGTAAAGCCCGGGCGCCAGTGCTTCGACCGCCTCCAAGCTTTCCAGGATCGCCCGATGCTGAAGCCGCGCGACGGACCCGGAGACAAAGATGCCCAGATGCCCGACAGTCTCGTGCGTCATGTAGACGATGCGTTGTCCGGCAGCCTTGAGCGCATCGGTGTCAGGATATAGCTTGGCAATCCAGCCCAATGCCTGCTGCGGTGGCGTGATGTTGTCGCCCTCCGAGGCAAAGACCATGATCGGGTTGCGGAGCCGTTTCAGGTCGATGGTGCAATGTGCATCCAGTTGCATCTCGCCCTGCTCCAGCCGGTTGCCGATAAAAAGGTTCTGTGTGATGCCGAGAATTTCCTCGCGGCTCAGCGTATAGTAGCCATTCCACCAGCGTTCGAAGTCGAGGAACCGTTCACGTTCGGTATCGGCATGGGAAAAGAGGTTGGCGTATTTCTCCCAGATCGCCTTTTTGGGTTGCAGGGTCTCGAAGTTCTGCGCCAGCCACGCGCCGTCGAACCGCCCGTCGCCCAGATCGGCGATCATGTGCGCCGCCCAGGATCCGCCCGAGAGCGCGCCGAGCATCCGCATCGGGCTGGTGGCCGCGTCGCCCGACCAATAACTGAGCGGAGAGCCGTTCAGCACGATGGGCCCGGTCAGACCGTCGCAATCGGCGGCCAGCAAGGCGGCGGCCCAACCGGCCTGACAATTGCCGTAGAGCACGGGTGCCGCGTTCGGGTGACGGCGGGCGACTTCGGTGACGAAGTCACGCAGTGCATAGTGTACGTCAGCCAGCGTCTGGCCGGGCATGGGTTCTGGAAAGAAGATCACGAAATAGACCGGATGGCCCTCGTGCATCGCCATGCCGACTTCGCTGTCATGCTTGAAGCCGCCGATACCCGGCCCATGTCCCGCGCGCGGATCAATGACGATGACCGGCGGCTTTGCCTCGTCCACGCAATCGTCCCAGCAATCTTCGCCTGCCCGCGTAATCCGGAGCAGTGCATAATTGGCGGGCCGGTCGAAGGTGCGGGCATCCAGCAGAAGCTCATAGTCGAAATCCAGAAGCGGCGGCATGCCCTGACGTTCATGTGCGATCATGTTGTCGGCGCGTTCCCGCAAGGTATCGAGGAACAGCAGCCAGCGTTCGAACGCGTCCTGGGCATAGGGAATATGGGCGTCAGCCGAGGGCTGTTTAGACTCGGGTTCCGTAGTTGGCTCCGTTGTCACAGTTGCAAGGCGCAAGCTCTTATTCATCGTTGGCTTCCTTCTGTTCATAGATTTCTCTGGATGGCCGCCCTGCAAGAAGCGTAAGTGCGAGGATCTTTGCGACCTCCTCGCGCAGACCGGTCAGCAGGTAGGCCGCATCACCGGGCTTGAGGCCCAGTGCGCGCGCCGCTAATTCCGGGGGTTGCTTCAAGATTTCCACGCGCTGGAACAACGCCAATGCCATCGGGGCGTCTGGATGCGCGGAGGCCTCTGCACAAATGCATATCATCCGCGACATGAACCCCGGAACGGCGGCATTCCGCGACGGTTCCGTTGCTCCCGAACGAAAACTCGTCGTCTCCCGTGGCATGATCCGATTCCTCCTGCTGTGCTGCCCCAAGGCGTAGTCACAAAAGAAGACGTCGATTGGCGAAAAACGTTACAGAACCGACCGCGTTTCGATCAGGAATTCTGCTGCTCTGCTTTGCAATCTGTTTCGTGCTCGGCGTTCTTGCAACCTTCAGGCTGACAATAGCAATCGTCACGATCGTCACGGCAGCAGTCGCCGCAGTGACTTGTCAACGCCTCGCGCAAAGCCGTGCGCGCCCGGTGCAGGCGAACGCCAAGGGCGTTGCGGGTTAGTCCAAGGTCGCGCGCCACATGCTCACGGTCCTCTTCGCCGAAGTCGATACGCCGGAGCAGTTCGGCGTCCGCCGGGCGCAGTTCGGAAATAAGACCGCCGTGGCAGGTGCAGAGCCGCGCCATCTGGGTCGGCGCATCAGAGATCCAGTCTTCCGGCTCACGCGCCACCGCCGCAGCCAAGCGGTTGCGACGCGTGCCTTTACGGAAATGGTCATTCAACGTGGAGCGCAAGATCGCATAGAGCCAGGCATCCATCCGCTCAACGTCTCTGAGTTGATCATTGCGCCCCAGCACGCGGATGCAGAAATCCTGCAGGACATCCTCTGCATCCGCCCGACTGCCAAGCCGTTTGATCAGGAAGCCAAGGAATGCGCCGCGTCCGTCCAGCAACGCACGTTCCGGCGAGGAGTCCGACACCTTCGGTTTTCCGGTGTCTTGCGATGCCATGGCATTCAATTCCTTTCCCCAGTTTCCGAGATTGGCCATATTAGAGAACTGATCATCGCTTCTAGCAAGTTC
>NZ_JBARVQ010000280.1:0-5387 GCF_049646345.1 Albidovulum sp.
CCTGCCACGATCTGCCCCATCGCCGGGATGACGTTGAAGGAATATTTGTCATAGGCCCATTGCAGGCCGGGATTGGGCAACTGGCTGAATTCCAGCACCATGAGCCGACCGCCGGGCTTCAGCACCCGATAGGCTTCGGACAGGGCATCATTGATGCGGGTCACGTTGCGGATGCCGAAGCTGATCGTATAGGTGTCGAAGGTATTCGCCTCAAACGGCAAAGCCATCGCATCGCCCGCGACCCAGTTCAGGCGGTCGGCCATATTCTCGGCCTCGGCGCGTTTCTGGCCTTCGACCAGCATGGATTCGGTCATGTCCAGCACCGTGGCCGTCGCCTCTGGCGCACGTTTCAGGAACCGGAAGGCAATGTCGCCGGTCCCGCCCGCCACATCCAGAAGCCGCTGCCCCGGACGCGGCGCCAGCCAGTCCATCATCGCGTCTTTCCAAAGCCGGTGAATGCCCACCGACATCACGTCGTTCATGATGTCATATTTGTTGGCCACACGGGTAAAGACGCCATGGACCATCCCGGCCTTGTCGGACTCTGGCACGGTCTTGAAGCCAAAATGCGTTTTCTGCCCGGGATCTTGTTTCATCTTGTCAGCCCAATTTCCGCCGCACAGGAGTTATAACGAACCTGGCACAAAGGAAACGGGTTTCGGGAAGAAAGGTCGGGGCATGGGTGCGGCAGAACTTCTCAATCTTGCAGGCAGGGCAATATCAGTTGTCCTGCCGATGGTTATTGTCTTCGGCACGATTGGCTATTTCACATGGCGAAAAGTGAAACGTCGCAGCGCCGCCATAAAACGCCATCGCGATGCAGGCACAATAGGGCCAGCCCGGCTTTTTTCGGGCCAGGACTTGCCTCTGCACTATGATGCGATCGCGCGTATCGGCACTGCGGGTCCCGCACCCTCCACGCTGAACGAACAAACCCTGAGAGCCTCCTTAGGTGTAAAGCTCTTCGTTACGGGACTTACCTTTGCGATCGGGCTGTATCTGTTCAGACCGGATATCGCGCCCGAAGGTTTTCACAAGGCGATAGAAGAGCTGCCCGTTCCGGCATCCTATATCAGCGCCGTGGTGCTGTTTTTTGCCATCAACGGGATTGTCTACATCTTCGGTTTCGAAGCGCGATATGGTCGCGATGCCCTGATCGTGACGCGCATGATGGTTTCCCGCCGCGAATACCTCTGGCGAAATCTGGACTGGATCGGCGATGATGGCGCCTATGAATTCGTGCTGAGATTCGAGCCGGGAGGAAAGGCAAAGGTGTTGAAACACTGTGTCGGGATTGGCGAATTCAAAGAATTCGCGATGGACCAGATCCGAAGGAACAGATCCGACCGTGCCTGAATTGCCCGAAGTCGAAACCGTCCGCCGTGGCCTTCTGCCCGCAATGGAAGGGCATGTGATCGAACGGGCGTCCGTCAACCGCCCCGATCTGCGCTTTCCCTTTCCCGAACGTATGGCAGACCGGCTGACAGGTGCCCGGGTTCTGGGGCTGCGCCGCCGCTCCAAATACATTCTCGGCGATCTTTCGACCGGTGAAACGCTGCTGATCCATCTCGGCATGTCGGGGCGGATGCTGATTTCCGGCGTGACGCTGGGTGAATTTCACTATGACCACCCGGCCCCTGCCAAGCACGACCATGTCGTGCTGGACATGGAAGGCGGGGCGCGGGTGACCTTCAACGATGCCCGCCGCTTCGGGGCGATGGATCTGATGGTCACGGCTGACGCTGATACCCATTGGCTGCTTCGCGATATCGGTCCGGAACCTCTGGGAAATGCGTTCAATGAGAACTACCTGACTGCGCGCCTTGCAAGGCGGAATACACCGATCAAGACCGCACTTCTGGATCAGAAGATCGTCGCGGGGCTGGGCAATATCTATGTCTGCGAAGTGCTGCACCGGGCGGGAATCGACCCTCGCCGCAAGGCCGGTGCGATCGCCGCGAACCGGGTTGCCGGTCTGGTTCCGATCATCCGAGCGGTCCTCTCGGAAGCTATCGAAGCAGGAGGATCGTCCTTGCGCGACTACCGGCAGGCGGATGGGGAACTGGGCTATTTCCAGCACAATTTCAGGGTCTATGACCGCGAAAAGGCGTCCTGTCCGACAGAGGGTTGCACCGGCACGGTCACCCGCATCACCCAATCCGGCCGCTCCACATTCTTCTGCGCGCGCTGCCAAAGATGACTTGATCCCGCCGTTCGGACTGATAGGACTCTGCTCCGCACCATCTGAAAGGCCCCTGTCCATGGCTTACGAGACCTTGATCGTCGAGATCGAAGACTACGTCGCCCTGATCCGCCTCAACCGACCCGACGCAATGAACGCGCTGAACGCGGCGCTTCTGGGTGAACTGGGCGAGGCCGTGGCCGCCGCCGATGCGAACGACAAAGTGCGCTGCATCGTCATTACCGGATCGGACAAGGCGTTCGCCGCCGGGGCCGACATCAAGGAGATGTCGGAAAAGTCCTTTGTGGAAGCCTTTACCGAAGACCTCTTTGGCACCAATACCGAGGACTTCCTGCGCTGCCGCAAGCCGATCATCGCCGCGGTTGCAGGCTATGCCCTTGGTGGCGGCTGCGAACTGGCGATGATGTGCGATTTCATCATCGCGGCCGACACCGCAAAGTTCGGCCAGCCCGAAATCAACCTGGGCGTGGTTGCCGGGATCGGCGGCACCCAGCGTCTGACCCGCTTTGTCGGTAAGTCGAAGGCGATGGACATGCATCTAACCGGGCGCTTCATGGATGCGGCCGAGGCGGAGCGCTCGGGCCTTGTCAGCCGCGTCGTGCCCGCGAACAAGCTGATCCCTGAAGCCATGGCCACGGCCCGCAAGATCACTGAGAAATCAGCCCTGACCGCTATGGCGGTGAAAGAGGCGGTCAATCGCAGCTATGAGACGACGCTTCGCGAAGGCGTTCTGTTTGAACGCCGCCTGTTCCAGGCGCTTTTTGCGACCGAGGACCAGAAGGAAGGCATGAGCGCCTTTCTGGAAAAGCGTCAGCCGCAGTTCCGCGATCGCTGAAAACCCCTTTTCTTTGTCCGCGTTTTCCCTTAAGGGGGCGCGGTCACATGCGCGTGGAGCCCGCTCAGGCTGGAATCGACCGGTTCACTGGGAACCCGGGTTTTTTCGCGCTTAGGTATCGAAACAAACCCGGAAGTTGGGAAAACCACATATGGCCAATACGCCCCAGTCCAAGAAACGCGCCCGCCAGGCCGAGCGTCGTCAGGATATCAACAAAGCCCGCCGTTCGCGGATCCGCACGCATCTTCGCAAGGTCGAAGAGGCGATTGCTTCCGGCAATCAGGATGCCGCTGCGGCAGCCCTGCGCGCAGCCCAGCCCGAACTGGCACGCGGCGTCACCAAGGGTGTCGTTCACAAGAACACCGCCGCACGCAAAATGTCGCGCCTTGCAGCGCGCGTTAAGGCACTCAGCGCCTGATCTGCGCAGTAACTACTTGATTTTAGGGCGTAACCTTGGGTTACGCCCTTTTCATTTGTGCGTTTCCGTCAGGTGACCTGTGCCCGTTTTGCACAGCTCTCCGGATTCGGTCCGCCAAAGATTGAGTCAAGCGAGAAGTTCTGTTGCGGCACCCGCAGGAGCCTTGCTAGCGTCCGCATGCGATTCACGTCGTCTTGGGGGGACATGCGGTAACCACGGGATCGGACAGGAGCTGCTTCCTGCACGAACCTGAAAACGCGCTGGCAAGGCCAGTGCGGTGGTTGGTCTGATAGTTGGCAATCTTTAGCCGACACTGTCAGGTTCAGAATTGGGCTGTCTGGCATTGCCGAACAGTTCGGTGACTGTTGTGTCCAGAATGCCCGCGCTTCCGCTGGAAGCCGCCAGAACCGGAATGTCTGTTCCGCGTTCGGGTTGCTTTATTGCCGCGGAGCTGACCCGGAATCGCTGACGATAGAAAGCCGGCACGGCTGCAGTGCGGGACAGTGATTAAAGACTGGGTAAACAACAATGACCGAAGAATCCTGGGGGCAGGTACGCAATGAACTTCTTAAGGCAGTCGGAAAGAACAATTTTGCCACCTGGATCGAACCGCTCAAATTGTCAGAACTGAAGGGCGGCATCGCCCGCATCGAGGCACCGACCAAGTTCATGCGCGATTGGGTATCGCGCAACTTCGCCGAACAGATTTGTCTGCATCTGGCGAAGGCCGGGGAGGAAGTGGAACGCGTTGAGTTTCACGTCGCGACCCAGCGGGCTGCCGTGGCGAAACCGACCGAATCTGCGGCCAGGCGCAAGCCGCGCGGCCAGACCCGGAACAATGACGACATCGATCTGCCCGGTGCTCCGCTGGATGCACGCTTTACCTTCGACAGTTTCGTCGTCGGCAAGCCGAACGAACTCGCCCATGCCGCCGCGCGCCGTGTGGCCGAAGGCGGGCCGGTCACGTTCAATCCCCTGTTCCTTTATGGCGGTGTCGGCCTCGGCAAGACCCACCTGATGCATTCCATCGCGCATGAGCTTCAGACCCGCCAGCCGGACCTGCGCGTGCTCTACCTGTCCGCCGAGCAGTTCATGTACCGCTTCGTCCAGGCCCTGCGCGAAAAGCAGATTATGGACTTCAAGGAGATGTTCCGCTCGGTCGACGTGCTGATGGTCGATGACGTCCAGTTCATCGCCGGCAAGGAATCGACGCAGGAGGAGTTTTTCCACACGTTCAATGCGCTTGTGGACCAGAACAAGCAGATCGTCATCTCGGCCGACCGCGCACCGGGTGAGATCAAGGATCTGGAAGAGCGGATCAAGAGCCGTCTGCAATGCGGCCTTGTCGTTGACCTGCATCCGACGGATTACGAATTGCGGCTGGGTATCCTGCAGCAGAAGGTGGACTTCTATCGCGGGCAGTATCCGGGCCTGAAGCTTGCCAATGGTGTGCTGGAATTCCTTGCCCACCGGATCAGCACCAACGTCCGCGTGCTGGAAGGTGCGCTGACCCGTCTTTTCGCCTTTGCCTCACTCGTGGGCCGCGAAATCACGCTGGAACTGGCGCAGGATTGCCTTTCCGACATTCTGCGCGCTTCGGACCGCAAGGTCACGATCGAGGATATCCAGCGTAAGGTGGCCGAGCACTACAACATCCGCCTCAGCGACATGATCGGGCCGAAGCGGGTGCGCACCATTGCCCGGCCGCGTCAGGTGGCGATGTATCTGTCCAAGACGCTGACGACACGGTCCCTGCCCGATATCGGTCGCCGTTTCGGCGGGCGCGATCACACCACGATCATGCACGGCGTGCGCACGGTTGAGGAGCTGAAAGCGACCGACAGCCAGCTGGCCGAGGATATCGACCTGTTGCGCCGCCTCCTCGACCGGTGAGTGAAGGCCGAAACCGGCCTTGACCCTCCCTCCAATCC
>NZ_JBARVQ010000281.1:0-2401 GCF_049646345.1 Albidovulum sp.
GATTTGCTCCGACGCGGGCCGAAAACGCGGGAACACGGTCGACGGCCGGCCAGCCGGCGCGGATCAGGAATCTCGGCAAAAGCGGGTTCTCGCGGGCGCAGTGCAGCACCATCCGGAATCCTGTCGCCAGCCTCGCGGCCGGGTCGTCGTATGTCTGCAGCGCCGGCGATACCGACAGGATCAGGTCTTCGGCCAGTTCCGCACCGGCTGCGCTGATCAGCGATGCCGGCGCGTCGTAATATTTGTAGAACGTCCCGCGCGAAACCTGGGCCTCCAGTATGACGTTATCGACAGTCACGCCCTCGGGCCCGCTCCGGGCCATGACCCGCACGGCCGCATCCGATAATTGCGCAAGCATCTGCTGGCGGCGTCTGGCGGCGACGCGCACGCGATGATCCTCTGGCTTTGGGTCTTCGTTCATGCGATCCCATATTGACGAATTCGTCACTATGAGATAATTCATAATGACATTTTTGTCATTATATTAACTGGCACCGAGGAGGCAAGCGATGAAAAACGGACTTATCTGGGTGGTGGTCGCGCTTTACGCGGCCTTTGCCGCCGCAAAGCCCCTGCTTGCAGGAACAGACTGGTTCGTTCTCGTCCCCCTGGTCTCGATCCTGGCCCCGATCGTCTTTGTGCTTCTGCATGCGCCCCGGCAGATCGGTTGGGCAAATCTCGGCGTTTTCTTCGCGCTCGCCTTTGTCATTAGCTGGAGCTACGAGTCGCTCTCGATCGCCACCGGCTTTCCCTTCGGACACTACCACTACACCGAAGACCTGGGCTGGCAGCTTGGCACCGTGCCGCTTCTGATCATGCCGGCCTATTTCGGCGTCTGCTACATCTCGTGGCACATCGCGCGCACGCTGACCGATGCCCTTGAGCCGGGCCAATCCTTTGGCTGGCCTGTCGTGCTGGTCGCCTCCTTCGTCATGGTGATGTGGGATCTCTCGATGGACCCGTCGCGGGCGACCGTGAACCTGACCTGGATCTGGCACGACGGCGGGGCCTATTTCGGGGTGCCCTTCGTGAACTTCGCGGGCTGGTTCCTCTGTGTGGCGACGATCTTTGCCGCCTTCGCCTTTTGGCTGTCACGTAGCGCGACAAAGACGGTCGCGACGCCCGACCGAATTGCGCAGGCGCAGGCTCTCGGGCTCTATGTCGGGCTCATTGCCGAGTTCATCTCCTTCGCGGTCCTCGGCTCGAAAACCGGCACAGTCACTGACGCCGTAGGGCAGGTCTGGAACCTGCGCGACATCTACGAGTCCCTCGGGCTGGTATCGATCTTCACCATGGGGTTCGTGATTGTCCTGACGGCACTCAAGCTGGCCGCGCCCGCGCGAGACGGCGCGCGATGAGCAGGATCCTCATCCTGGGCGCCACCGGGAACCTTGGGCGGGTCCTGGTAAAACAAGCGCTCAAACAGGGCCATCAGGTCAGCGTTGTCGTGCGGGATCCGGCAAAGCTGCCCTCGGAGACCATTGCGCGGTTAGAGGTTAACCGTGGCGACCTGACCAGCCTGTCGAATGCGGATCTTGCTCGCCTAGTCACCGGTCGCGATGTTCTTATCAATGCGGCAGGCAATGTGAGAGACGGTGAAGGTTTCACCGCGCTGATTGATCGGATCATCGGCGCCGCAGAATCGGTCGCACATCCGCCGATTTGCTGGTTCATGGCTGGTGCGGCCCTGCTCGACATGGGGGAAACGGGGCCGAAAGGATTCGAACTTCCGCTCATCCCCAAGCACTACCAACGACACGGCAAGAACTTTGAGCGTCTCTCGCGCAGCAATCTGGACTGGCGGTTGTGCTGTCCTGGTCCGATGGTAGACGAGCCTCCAGTCGGGCTTGGCTCCATGCGGGTTTCGGTCGACTGCTTCCCCATCCGCCCACCATCCTGGACGAAAATCGCGCCACGTATTCTCACAGTTCCCCATTTCATCAAGAGCGTCGGCCAGATCACCGTGCCCTATGCCGATGTTTCGGAACTTATGTTGTCCAATCTGTCGCCCGGGGGTGCATTCGCGCGAAAACGGATCGGCATAGCGCTGCCAGCGGGGCAGACCAAGCATAAGCGCAGATGACTTTGGCGGCCCCCTTTTCTTGAAAGGGGTCGGGTTGTTTCGAAGGCATTTGGATTTCAGGGGCGTTCGGGTGGCGGCGGTGTCAGGCAAATTCGAACTCGTCTCTATAGCGCAGGATGGTGCTGTCAGACTAATTCGAACCAGTCTCTGCTTGTACAGTGACGCTGTCCTTATGCCGCGCAAAGACCACGCCACTCGGCGAGAGCGGCGGCTCGGTTGAGTTTGAAGTTTTGGCGTGAGTAGAGGTGTCGTTCCGAATTGAAGTGGTTGAGGACAGACGCGTGGATGGCGGAGAATTTCTGCAAACTTCGCATCCGC
>NZ_JBARVQ010000282.1:0-8479 GCF_049646345.1 Albidovulum sp.
CCCGATGGGCCCCGAGGTTCTTGGCAATGCTGCTGTCGTAAGCCTGGCCGGGAAGATCTCCATCAGGCACGAGGCGTCGATGGATCCGATGTTCCCCGGGCAGAACCCGTCACGGGTCATCGTGACAGTACCCGGCGGCCAGTTCGACGCGCTTGTCCTGTCCCCCTGGGGCGAGCCGGATTATCCGCCCTCACGGGCCGAGCTTATCGGGAAATTCCGCAGCCTTGCCGAAGGGCGACTGCCCGATCACCAGACAGAGGCCATCATCGCCGCCGTCCAGGCGCTGCGATTGGGTTCGGTCGGGCCATTGCTGGAGGCATTGCAAACCAGATCACGCTAAGTCTGCAAAGCAGAAGTCACGCAACAGGCAAAGTGTCAGAATCGTTAGCCAGCGCAACGCTCGTTCTCTCCGCCGGGTGATGAAAACGTCAGCGCTACGCAGGTCCCTGCGGCGATATGCGCTCCAGTCAGCCTCTGGCGACGAAACGCTATAAGACGACAACGCCCCCGCAGGCTGTGCGAGGGCGGTCTCGTCAGCTCAGAGACCGAGGCGCATCACGGTGGCGATTTTCATGTCGCCGAAGCCATTGAAGCGTGTATTGGTCGCCGTCGAATAGGCGCCCATGCCGGAGAAGACGAGGAAATCACCCTCTTCCAGATCGCTCGGCAGGTCCACTTCGCCCGGCAACCGGTCGACGCTGTCACAGGTCGGACCGAAGATCACGCGCGGCTGGGCCTCGCCATCGCGCTGCACGCCGTTCGGCGACACGACGGCGATCCGGTCGATGATGCCGGTGATCGGCAGTTCGTCGAGGTTGCCATAGGTGCCGTCGTTCAGGAACACATGCTCGCCGTCGCGCAGCCCCTTGATGCGGGCGGCAAGGGTGAAGCTTTCCGCGACCAGCGCCCGGCCCGGTTCGCAGACCAGCGCGGGCGGTTCGCCGTCGAACACGTCCTGCGCCACGCGGCCGATCAGTTCAAAGATCGCATCAAGCTGCGGGATCTCGGTCGAGAGGCGATGCGACGGGAAACCGCCACCAACGTTCAGGCGACGCGCCTTCACACCGGCATTGGTGCAGATCCCGGCTGCAGCGCGCAAATACGCATCCCAGGCCATCGGATCGGTACACTGGGTGCCCGGATGGAAGGTCAGTGAGGGGATGAACCCGGCAGCAGCCACGGTGGCCAGCAGTTCCGTCGCCAGTTCCACCGTCGCGCCGAACTTGGCGCCGAAATTGTAGGCGGCCCCGGCAACCGGCAGCTTGAAGCGCACCGAGATTTCGGCACCTTCTGCAGGCACGATCTCAATCAGCTTTTGCAATTCCGTGCGGCTGTCGACCGAATAGGACTTCACGCCCATCTCGACCGCATAGGCGATCTCATGCCGCCCGCGCACCGGGTTGTGGTAGTGCAGCGCCGCCGTGGGCGCGAGGCGGCGCACCATCTCGATCTCGGCGGGCGAGGCGACGTCGAAGCCCTGGATACCAGCGGCGACGAGGTTCTGGATCACCATCTCCTCGGGGTTCGACTTGACCGCATAGGTCACAAGCCCCGGAAAGCCATCGATGAACCGGCGCGCGCTGGCCTGCAGCACTGACGGGGCGAAAAACATCACCGGATTGACCGGCTGTTCGATACGAAGGAATTCGGACGGATTCGCCCAGATCATTTTTGAGAGCCCCATCGGCGGTCACCCTTGCCAACAAGGCGCAGCCACCTTTTGCCCGGGCATACCGGTTGGAAAGCGCTTACGCATTTAACCAAACCAGGTAAGGTGCGTATGAGCCGCCCTTTGCCTGAACGAAGTTCGGGGGATATGGAGCACATTTCTACCGATCAAAAGTGTAGATTTGCTTGACGTTATCGTTAAAATGACGAAAACGACAATCAAACTGCCGGTGTTGCCAAATGGACGATCTCGACCGCTCGATCTTGGGTTTTCTGGGCTCCGATGCCCGGGTGTCCGTCGCCACTCTGGCGCGGCGGCTGAAGGTCGCCCGTTCAACCATTCAGGCGCGGCTGGAGCGGCTGGAAACGACGGGCGTTATCGCAGGCTACACCGTCAAGCTGGGCGAAGCCGCACGACAGGCCCGCATCCGGGCGACTGTTCTGCTGACGATCGAACCCCGCGCACAGGCCAATGTGCTGAGCCGCCTGAAGGCGATCCCGGAGGTTGAGCGTGTGCACACGACCTCGGGCCGTGTCGATTTTCTGCTTCAGGTCGCGGCCCCCTCAACCACCGTGCTGGACGGCGTGCTCGACCAGATCGGCGAGATGACCGGCGTGAAGGGGTCTGAAAGCCTGATCCACCTTTCAACCAAGTTCGACCGCGCCGTCTGATCCCAGGCTGCTTGTCCGGTTAGACCGCATCCGGGACGAAGCGGACCTCGCCGCATGCACAACATAAGCCGGGCGGGTGCCTGTCCGTGGGGTGGCGCAGCGACCATTATTCAGGGTGCTTTATGGCAGCAAAGACCCTCTGACCTCGTGCGAGGCGCGCGGCCTCCAAAGCGCCAGCCCGCAGGGACGGGCAGGCGCTGGCCCGGCGCCTTCGGCTTCGTTCCGGGCCAAATGACGTATCCGCCCAAGTCCGCTCCGGGCGCAGCACCGTACTTTCCTGACTGAGAATCCACCGAAACCCGCCTCCCTTGCTTTTGGTCTGGCAAGGGCGCAGGCTGATCCCGTGCCCCTGCAAAGGGCGATACAACAGCGGAGGAAGACATGGCCAAACCGAAGCGCGGCAAACCCTGCTGGTATGAGCTATCGACGACCGACCCCGACGCGGCGGGGCATTTCTATGCCCATGTCGCAGGTTGGGCGATCGCCGATTCCGGCATGGAAGGCATGGATTACCGCATCGCCCGTTCCGCTGACGACATGGTCGCGGGGATGATGGCCGCGCAGCCCGGAATGCCGCCGATGTGGATGTTCTATGTCACCGTGACCAATTGCGACAAGGCGGCAAAGGACATCGAAAAGGCCGGTGGCAGCGTGGTTTACGGCCCCGCTGACATCCCCGGAACCGGCCGTTTTGCCGCCGCCATGGACCCGCAGGGGGCCGCGTTCGGTATCCTCCAGATGCTCGACGACGACGGCCACGCCTTTGATCAGAAGGCGATGGGTCATGGCTGCTGGCACGAATTGATGACCTCCGACCCCGAGGCTGCCCTTGCCTTCTATGGCAAACTCTTTGGCTGGAAGCCGGGCGACGCGCACCAGATGGGGCCGGACATGACCTATCAGCTCTTCCGTCATGGCAAGGCCGATATCGGCGGTGTGATGAAGCAGATGCCGGAAATGCCGGGGCCGGATACGCCGTTCTGGCTGCCCTATTTCGGCACCGACGGGGTGCAGGCTGCCATTGCGCGCACGGCCGAGGCGGGCGGGCAGGTTCTGCACGGGCCGATGGAAGTGCCGGGCGGCGCCTTCATTATGGTCGCCCGCGATCCGCAGGGCGCGATGTTCGCGCTGGTCGGGCCGAAGTAAGCGTCAGACCCGCTCGATGGCGATGGCCGTGCCTTCGCCGCCCCCGATGCAGATCGCGGCGATCCCGCGCTTCAGGTCACGCTTTTCCAGCGCGTTGAGCAGGGTGACCATGATCCGGGCGCCAGAGGCACCGATCGGATGGCCCAGCGCGCAGGCGCCACCATTGACGTTCACAATGTCATGCGGCAGGCCAAGCTCCTGCATGAAGGCCATGGGCACGACGGCAAAGGCCTCGTTCACTTCCCAGAGGTCGACATTCCCGACCGACCAGCCAAGCCGCTCCATCAGCTTGCGGGCCGCAGGCACCGGGGCGGTCGGAAACTCAGCAGGCGCGTGGGCGTGGCTCGCATGGCCAAGGATGCGGGCGCGGATCTTCAGCCCGGCCATCTCGGCGGCCTGACGCGACGCCAGCACCAAAGCCGCCGCCCCGTCCGAGATTGACGAGGAATTCGCGGCCGTGACCGTTCCATCCTTGCGGAAGGCTGGTTTCAGGGTCGGGATCTTCTCGGGCCGTGCGGAAGCGGGCTGTTCGTCGGCATCCACAACAGCCTCACCCTTGCGGGTCGTCACCGTGACAGGCGCGATTTCACCCGCGAAAGCCCCGATCTTCTGCGCATCAAGCGCGCGGGACAAGGACGCCAGCGCATAGTCGTCCTGCGCGGCGCGCGTAAACTGAAACGCCGAGGCGCAATCTTCGGCAAAGGTGCCCATAAGGCGGCCCTTGTCATAGGCATCCTCCAACCCATCAAGGAACATGTGGTCGATAACCTGACCATGGCCCAGACGGGCGCCGCCACGCATCTTCGGCAAGAGATAGGGGGCGTTGGTCATGCTCTCCATCCCGCCCGCGACCATGATCCCGGCCGTACCCAGCGCGATCTGGTCATGCGCCATCATCGCGGCCTTCATGCCCGAGCCGCACATCTTGTTCAGCGTCGTCGCGGGAACGGCGTCCGAAAGCCCCGCCTTGAACCCGGCCTGCCGCGCGGGGGCCTGACCCTGCCCGGCGGGCAGAACACAACCCATGAGAAGTTCTTCGATCTGAGCAGGCGAGGCCCCGGCATCGGCAATGGCAGCCGCGATGGCCGCGCCACCAAGCGTCGCCGCATCAACCGTGCTGAATGCCCCCTGAAACCCGCCCATCGCGGTCCGGGCAGCTCCGGCGATCACCACCTCATCCATCTCTCCGCTCTCCTTTTACGGCCTCCAAAGAGGCATACCGAATAGTAAGGATTGGCGTCTAGCCTTCCCCGGACCTGCAAGGAGGGCAACACAATGAACCTTGTCTCGGAATCCATAGATGACGCACTCGTGGTTCGCGTACAAGACGACCGCATCGATGCGTCCGTCGCCATACAGTTCAAGGACCAGATGCGCGAACTGACCACCGATCACAGCGGAAGGGTTGTCCTCGATCTCGGACAGGTCAACTTTGTCGACAGTTCCGGGCTGGGGGCAATCGTGTCGGTGATGAAGTTCCTCGCGCCGACCAGAAAGCTTGAATTGGCCGCGCTGACC
This sequence comes from Albidovulum sp., assembly GCF_049646345.1. GTDB lineage: Bacteria > Pseudomonadota > Alphaproteobacteria > Rhodobacterales > Rhodobacteraceae > Albidovulum. Next base: position 5,005 of record NZ_JBARVQ010000282.1, read on the forward strand.
GCGAATGTCGACAAGGTCTTTCACCTGACCCGTATGGACAGTGTCTTTGCCATTCACGCCTCGGCACCCGCTGCGAATCAGGACGAACGGCATGCTCACTGATCGACCGTTACGGTCGGAAACGGATCCACCCTATAGGGAACGAAGAGGTGACCGGTTTCGTCACCTGTTTCAGGCTGAACCTGCGGCTGTGCGGGACGCATTGCGGCGCGCGGTGGCGCGCTTTGCCCGCCAAATCACAATCGAAGATGCCGGAACCCTGGAACTCACCCTGGCTGAAGCGCTGAATAACGTGGTTGAGCATGGCTATGCCCGTCTCGAACCGGGGCCGGTCGATCTCAGGATCGTAAAAAGCGACGAAGCGCTTGAATGCCGCATTGTGGATGCTGGCGTGCCGATGCCCGGCCTGACCCTGCCGGATATCCCCATGCAGGAGATCCCGGACGAGATTGAGGCGCTGCCGGAAGGTGGCTGGGGCTGGGCCTTGATCCGCGAATTGACGACCAATCTGGCTTATCAACGGGAAAATGAACGAAACATTCTGACATTCCATGTTCCGGTCAGCCACCGGCGCGGGACGGATAAGACCTGACCGGCGCATTTGCGGCGCCCCGTTTCGCAGATGGAACTACTGTTTGTTCAGCAGCGAAGGCCTGTGCAGCCCGTATCGGCACCTTGCCATCCGACCCATACGGGAGAACTTTTTTGCCCTGTGAAGGGCTGTACGACTCTCCCATAACTCTGCCAACAATATCCGCAGCGGCTACCACCAGATGTGGTCAGGTCTGCGGTGGATACAATTTGAAGCATCTTACTTCTGGGTTTTTCCACCTCGCCTGCGGAACTGGCGGAAACCAGGGTTCCGCGCCGTAAAGTTGCCGCAATGAATCCCCAACTCGGCCGGAAATGTCAGTGATATAGATCCTGTAGCTGCTTAAGGCTTCCCTCGACGCTGCGTTTAACAGCCCCCACCCATTGCGCAGCGTCGAGGTCTTTCCTTTCCCCAAATCGCACCCTAGCTTTCGCCCGGTAAGGGAGGATCGCATGCGTGATTTTCATCGTCCGGGGCGGTCTCCGGTCATCGCCACAAATGCCGTCTGCGCGACATCCCATCCACTGGCGGCGAAGGTGGCGCTCGATATCCTGCAAAGCGGTGGCAATGCGGTCGACGCGGCGATTGCGGGCGCGGTTCTTCTGGGCATTGCCGAGCCGCAAAGCTGTGGCATTGGTGGCGACTGTTTCGTGCTTCTGAAACCGCCCGGAGAGGAGCGGGTGATCGCCCTGAATGGTTCAGGTCGCGCGCCCGCGGGATTCGACGCCAACAGGCTGCGGGACGGTGGCATGACCGCGATTGGCACGGAAAGCGTGCATTCCGTAACGGTCCCCTGCGCGATTGATGCCTTCTGCAGGCTTTCGAATGATTGGGGGCGGCTGGGGCTCGCCGATACGCTGGCGCCCGCGATCCGTTACGCAGAAGACGGCATCCCCGTCGCGCCGCGAGTGGCTTTTGACTGGCAGGAAAGCAGCGGACGGCTGGGCGACATCGCCCGGCGCTACTATTCAAAGGGCGGTGCCCCATTGCTGACGGGCGACCTGTTCCGCGCTCCGGAACAGGCCGAGGTGCTACGCCGCATCGCTGCACAGGGCCGTGCCGCTTTCTATGAAGGCGAGGTGGCCGAAGACATGGTCGCGGCGCTGACCCTGCTTGGCGGCAGCCATTCACTCGATGATTTCGCGGCCACCGCCTGCACCTATGGCGACCCGATCAGCGGGGGATACAAGGGTCACGAACTGCTCGAACACCCGCCCAACGGACAGGGGACAACAGCGATCCTGATGCTTAACATCCTGTCGCAGTTCAATCTGTCCGGCCTCGACCCGAATGGACCCCAGCGCGCGCATCTGGAAGCGGAGGCCGCGAAACTTGCCTATGACGCACGCGACCGCTTCATCGCCGATCCCGATCATGTCACCCGGCTGGACCACATGCTGGCCCCTGCGACGGCCGAGCGGCTGGCGGCACTGATCGACCCCGACCGCGCGATGACCCCACAGCCGAAAGCAACCGAAGCTGTCCATCGCGACACAGTCTATCTGACCGTTGTCGATCGCGACCGGATGGCGGTTTCGCTGATCTATTCGACCTATTGGTCTTTCGGATCAGGCATCGCATCGCCGCGTTTCGGTATTCTGCTCCAGAACCGGGGGGCGGGTTTTACCTTGCAGCAGGGACATCCGAATGAGGCCGCCCCCGGAAAGCGCCCGCTGCACACGATTATCCCCGCAATGCTGAAGCGGAACGGCCGGGTCACCATGCCTTTCGGTGTCATGGGCGGCGCCTATCAGCCAACGGGGCATGCACGGGTGATCACCAATATGCTCGACTACGGCATGGACCCGCAGGAAGCGCTCGACGCGCCAAGATGTTTCGCGACTGACGGGGCATTGAAGGTCGAGCGTGGCTATTCCGACAGCACCCGGGCCGACCTTGCCGCGAAGGGGCACAAGATCCTGATCCCCGACAGCCCCCTTGGCGGTGGGCAGGCCATTGTCATTGATGAGGTCCGGGGCATCCTGACCGGCGCGTCCGATCCCCGCAAGGACGGCTGCGCCCTTGGCTACTGAGCCGGGTTCAGTTCAGGTTGAAATGCAGCGGATACCGCCCGTCTTCGAAATCACCGAAGAGATCAGGCAAGTCGGGATGATCGACCGGCTCGCCGGAATAATCGGCGACAAGGTTCTGCTCGGAGACATAGGCGACGTAATAGCTTTCGTCATTCTCGGCCAGAAGATGGTAGAAGGGCTGCTCTTTTTCCGGGCGGCTTTCCTCGGGGATCGCTGCATACCATTCGTCGGTATTGCTGAACATCGCGTCCACATCGAACACGACACCACGAAAGGGGTGCTTGCGATGCCGCACCACCTGGCCGAGATAATACTTCGCACGTGTTTTCAACATAGCGTACTGGCCCCCACGCAATAAAATAACGCGTCTGGGCAGCAACGTCCATCTCTCACACCGAAAGGATTGGAAACAGTCTGTGAACCTTTAACCAACAGTACAACCGCGCGCTGCTTTGTGATTCCCCTTACCCGCGAAAACGCGTAAACTGGGGCAAAAGAAGATCGAGCGAGGCAGTATGAGCAGACTTTTTCGGCTGGGTATCTTTTTGCTTTTGGTATCCTGCGGCGGCGGCAACAGGTCCGCGCCGCGCAATCTGGACAATGCCTGTTCGATTCTCGACCAGCGCCCGAAATACCTTTCCGCGATGCAGCGGGCCGAGCGGCGCTGGGGTGTGCCGGTCCATGTCCAGATGGCGACGATCTATCAAGAAAGCAAGTTCGTAGGCAACGCCAAGACCCCGCATAAATTCGCATTGGGTATCATTCCGATGGGCCGTCAAAGCTCGGCCTTCGGCTATAGCCAGGCGCTCGACGGGACCTGGGAGGACTATCAGCGCGACACCCGCAGCTT
>NZ_JBARVQ010000283.1:0-2046 GCF_049646345.1 Albidovulum sp.
GGCATGGCGTCCGAGTACGATGCTTTGATCATTGGAACTACGACGCAGGACTTGATCGAGGCGTCGTTCCTGTCGCCCTTCCGCGTGTTTGCGCCGGCGCATCCCGATCTTTCCGGGATCAAAATGACTGCGGGAGACTTCGACACCAAGCAACTCTCGGCCGCGATGCAGAAGGGCGCGATGGTCGCCGACGTCGTTACTACCTGGCTGGAAAAGGGCCAAAGTCGTCCGACCCTATGTTTTGCAGTGGACCGGGCGCATGCCAAGCATCTCCAGGCGTCCTTCGTCACCGCGGGCATCGGCTGCGCCTACATTGACGCTCACACCGATGTCGTCGAACGCCAGTTGGTCAAAGACAGGTTCCATCGCGGTGAAATCCAGGTGATCTGCAATGTCGGCTGTCTGACGACGGGCGTCGACTGGGACGTCCGATGTATCATTCTGGCCCGGCCGACCCGGTCCGAGATGCTCTATGTGCAGATGATTGGGCGGGGGCTTCGCACCGCAGACGGCAAGGATGAATGCCTGATCCTTGATCATTCCGACAACACGTTGCGGATGGGGGTCGTCACAGAGATCCACCATGCCACGCTCTTGGCCACCAAGTCCAAGCAAAGTCGTTCCACCAAGAGATCCGAGCGTCTTCCCAAACCTTGCCCCGCATGCGCCTTCGTGAAGCCAGCGAAGATTCATGAGTGCCCAGCGTGCGGCTTCCGTCCGGAAGCCAGAAGCACCGTCAAGACCGTCGACGGTGACCTTTACGAGGTGAACGGTACCGACAAGCGTCCGAGCCGAGCGGACCGGCAGAGTTGGTATGGTCAGCTTCTCGATCTCGCTGCGGAGTTTGGTCGCAAGGATCAGTGGGTGGCTCATACGTTTCGCGACAAATTCGGGATGTGGCCGACGGGACTGCACCGGCTTCCGAAGTCTGCCAGCCGGGAGGTGAGAAATTATGTCCGGGCTATAGATATCCGCTTCGCCAAGGGGATGAAAAATGTTGCCTAAAGTGACCGATCTCGCTCGCGGAAAATGGAAGGGCGTGCTGGCCACGCTCGGAGTGCCGGAAGAGGCGCTCCAGAACAAGCACGGCCCCTGTCCGATGTGCGGCGGTAGCGATCGCTTTCGCTGGGACAACAAGGACCAACGCGGCACCTACATCTGCAATCAGTGCGGGGCGGGGGATGGGATGAAACTGCTGATGGCGGTTCGCCAATGGGACTTCGCAACTGCGGCCCGCGAGGTCGAGGCCATAATCGGCCGTGTCGCTGGTGAGCTTGCGCCCCGCGCGCCGTCCGAAGATGAAAACCGCAAGAAGCTGCGCGAAGTCTTGTCTTCCTGTAGGCCGATCCAACGGGGCGACCCCGTGGACCGCTATCTTTCGGCTCGGGGACTGGAGGAGCACATCTATCCGTCCGACCTCTTGACCTGCGAACGGTGTTGGTTCGAAGATGGGGTCTTCTACCCGGCCATGGTGGCCATTGTGCGGGATGCCTTCGGCAAGGAGATCAATCTTCACCGGACCTTTCTTGGCGACGGCTGCAAGGCTCCGGTCGACAGCCCGCGCCGCTTCATGCCAGGGACGCTGGGGGAAGGGTCCTGCATTCGTCTCGGACCGGTCAACCGGATCCTCGGGATCGCCGAAGGCATTGAGACCGCCCTGGCTGCAAGCCACCGGTTCATGATGCCGGTTTGGTCGGCCCTGAACGCCGCAATGCTGCAAAAATGGGTGCCACCCCTCGGCGTGGAAGAAATCGTGATCTATGGCGACAACGACGAAAATTTCACCGGTCAAGCGGCGGCCTACAGCCTTGCGCACCGTTTCCGCCTCAAGGGTATCGCTGCTTCAGTGTCCATCCCGCTGAGGTCTGGAACCGATTGGGCTGATTACATCTAGGGCATTTACTTTCACGATCACCTGACAATCAAAAGGATATCAAGATGGCTGCTCGACATGGAGGAAAGCGAACGGGGGCTGGACGCCCCTCCGGCGCGGCAAACCGCGCGACCATTTTGCAACGCGCCACGCTATCCGAGCTCGCCCGCGAC
>NZ_JBARVQ010000284.1:0-80131 GCF_049646345.1 Albidovulum sp.
TCGGCTTCGACTTCCGTCGTATTGGTCTCTGACTGGGCAAAGGCCGGCAGCGCCATGGACGTGCCGAAAGCCGCGGCGGTTCCAAGCACCGCGCGGCGGGTCATCTTACTGGTCGGATCGAAGCTCATCCTCATTTACCTTCGTATTGGCGCAAGCGCGCGCGAACCGGAATCGTCCCGACAATAAGCCGCTTCTTTGGCATTCTCAATTCACGCTCGTGTCACGAGGTGGTCCATGCGTTGCGTCGGCGTAACAGCGCCGGAAGCTGACAAGTTGGCGTTTGAACAGCGACGCCAGAGCCTGTAAAGGACGGCACTGCACCATTCTTGGGGTATGCCAGTCATGATACGTCTTTCCGGGTTCCTGTTCGCCGCCGCACTGACCCTTGCGGGTTGTGTTTCCCAATCGCCTCAGCTCGGGCCCGACGGGCGTCCGCTGCCGAAGGCTTACAAGATCAGTGCGTCGGATGAGGGTCGCGTCACCTATGCCATGGTCGATGGCATCAACGCCCTGCGCGCAGCCAAAGGCGTTCCGCCAATGACGCTCAACGCGCAACTGACCGCCGCCGCCGCAACGCATTCGCGTGACATGGCCGTTCAGAACCGGCCCTGGCATTTCGGCTCGGACGGGTCCTCGCCGATCCTGCGCGCACAGCGCACAGGCTATGCCGGCCGGATGCTGGGCGAAAACATCTCGGAGACCTATGAGACCGAGGTTGAAACCCTTTCGGCCTGGATGGAACTGCCCGATACGCGGGCCGTCATTCTTGATCCCACCGCGCGGGATGCCGGATTTTCCTGGTATCAGGAACCCAATGGCAAGATCTGGTGGACGCTGGTCACCGGCGGCTAACCTACTGATCTGAATAGAATTCAGGCGGCCATTGGCCGCCCTTTTTCATGGGTAGATGTAGATCGGCGTGCCGACCCGGACCATCGAATAGATCTCTTCCATTTCGCGGTCCTTCACGGCGATGCAGCCCGCCGTCCAGTCCTTACCGCGCCCCTTGTTCTTCTTCGCCCGCCCGTGGATGAAGATATCGCCGCCGGGCCGTTTGCCCTGCTCTTCGGCAAAGGCGACGTCGCGCCGATTGGGATAGGAAATCCCGATCGACAGATGATAGGCGCTTTTGGGGTTCTGCCGGTCGATCAGGTAGGCCCCTTCGGGCGTCTTCTGATCGCCCTCGAACTGCTTCGGCCCGACGGGATTGCCGCCAAGGCCGATCTTGTAGGTTTTGAGCGCCTTGGTGCCGTTCACCAGATGCATCTTGCGCTCACCCTTGAAGATGACGATGCGGGTGACTTCCGGCCCCCGATAGGTCCTGAATTTTGACCCGCCACAGCCAGCAAGCCCTGCAAGGGCGGCCAATGCCACGAAAGTTCTGCGGTTGAACATGCCTGCCGTCCCTGCCCGTTTCATCGGTTTTCCCCCTTCTACACCGAAGGCGGACGCACCGGAAGTAGGCAGATTTCCGCTCACATGAAGGTGAGTCAGCGGCTGAAGCGGGCCACCAGCTCCACATGCGGCGACCAGCGGAACTGGTCGACGACCTGCACCCAATCGATGCGATACCCGGAAGCGGTCAGAATGCGGGCGTCGCGGGCAAAGGTGACCGGATTGCAGGACACGGCGGCAATTACCGGAACCTGCCCCTCCGCCAGTTCCTGCGCCTGCGCCTCGGCCCCGGCGCGCGGCGGGTCAATGACGACGGCGTCAAACTTCTTCAGCTCATCCGGCATAAACGGGCGGCGGAAGAGGTCGCGCGCCTCGGTGGTCACCTTGTGCAGGCCCTGGCTCTGCCGCCACCCGGCATCAAGCGCGGCAAGCATTGCCGCCTCTCCCTCAACCGCCAGAACCTCGGCCCGTTCCGCCAATGGCAGCGTGAAGGTACCAGAACCCGCGAACAGATCGGCGATCCGGCGGGCATCACCAACCACCTCTCGGACGGCGGCGACAAGGGCCGCCTCGCCCTCTGCAGTTGCCTGAAGAAACGCCCCGGCGGGTGGAACGACAACGGCATGTCCGAACCTTTGCGCCGCCGGATTGCGGTTCGCGACCGGTTCGCCATCCCAGGTCAGGCGGGCGAGGTTCATGAGGTCCGCCAATTGCGCGAGATCAGAAAACAGGCTCTGCTCCAGCGGTTTTCCACCCGAAACGGCCAGATCTATGCCGCCCTCGGTCCGCGTCGCCGCCAATGCCAGCTCTCCCTTGCGAGATGATCCGATCATCGTGACCTCGGCCAAAGACGGCAGGACCGCCATCAAATCGGGATGCAGAAGCTGGCAGCCCGCCACTTCGACAATCGTGCCCGAGGCACGGCCGTGAAAGCCCACCAATGCGCCCTTCTTCGTCCGCCGACTGGCGAGCGTGGCGCGGCGGCGCGACTGCGGGCCAGAGGTGATCACCGGGCGGAACGAAGCCTCCAGCCCTTGCGCGGCAAGCGCGGTGCGTACCACATCGGCCTTCCATTCCGCAACGAACCCGTCCGAGGCATGCATCAGAGCGCAACCACCACAGGCCCGGTAATGCGGACAGGCGGGCTTAACCCGGTCGGGTGAGGGTTCGGCAATCTTCGGGCTGGCCATGCGGCCCTCGGCAACCTCGCCTTCCACCACCTCACCCGGCAGCGCCATCGGTACGAAGACCGGTCCGGGCGCGATGCCGTCGCCAAGATGGCCAAGTCGTTCGATGGTCAGTTTCACTCGGCCGCCTCATCCACGCAGATGAAACCACCCGATTGCCGGTCCCAGTAGCGCGCGTAAAGCCCGCCTTTGGACAGCAGTTCGGCATGGCTGCCTTCCTCGACGATCCGACCCTGATCGAGGACGATGATCCGGTCCATCTCGGCAATCGTCGACAATCGGTGGGCGATGGCCAGCACAGTCTTGCCCTCCATCACCCGATGTAACGCCGCCTGCACCTGGGCCTCAACCTCGCTATCCAATGCCGAAGTCGCCTCATCCAGCACCAGAATCGGCGCGTCTTTCAGGAAGGCGCGGGCCAGCGCGATCCGCTGACGCTGACCTCCCGAGAGTTTCACCCCGCGTTCGCCCAGATAAGCGTCGTAACCCTTGCGTTGCTTGTGATCCTGAAGTCCGTGAATGAATTCATCCGCCTCGGCGGCCTTGGCCGCCGCAACCATCTCATCCTCACTGGCATCGGGACGACCATAAAGGATGTTGTCGCGCGCGGTTCGGTTGAACATGGCGGTTTCCTGCGTGACCATGGCGACCTGACGGCGCAGGGATTCCTGCGTCACCGCGCGAACGTCGTGACCATCGACAAGAATGCGCCCCTCTTCGGCGTCGTAAAGCCTGAGAAGCAGCGCCACGAGTGTCGACTTGCCCGCACCCGAGGCCCCGACAATGCCGATCTTTTCGCCGGCACGAATGGTCAGGTCGACACCATCCAGCCCGCCCTTCTTGCGGCCATAGGCAAAGCTGACTTTGTCGAACCGCACCTCGCCCGCGATCCGCGTCAGACTGCCCGCATCCGGGGCGTCAGACAGCGTATGCGGCGGAGTCAGGGTGCGGATGCCGTCCTCCACCTCGCCGATCGAGGCATAGATCGACATGAGGGTAAAGCTGACCCAGCCGGTCATCTGCGCGATACGGATCGAGACGGACCCGGCGGCAGCAATATCGCCCGCCGAAGCCACGCCCAGCGACCAGAGCCAAAGCGTGCCGCCGATCAGCACCACCGGCAGAAGCCCGGCGATGGTCATGAGTGCTAACCGGAACCAGGCCGAAAGAATGCCGAAGTCCAAAGCGGTGTCGCGAAAACCCGACATGGCGCGGAGCGCCGCCTTATCCTCATGATCGGCATGGGCGAAAAGCTTGACCGTCTTGATATTGGTGATCGTGTCGACGACCTGCCCCGTCACCATCGCCCGCGCTCCGGCGCGCGCGGCGGATTTGCCGCGAACACGGGGCAAAAAAGCGCGGATCAGGGCAAGATAGACTATGATCCAGACGCCCAGCGCGCCTGCGATGCGGACATCTATGGTCAGAAGGAACAACACAGATCCGACCATTGATGCCAGCGCGAAACAAAGCGTGTTGATCGTCTCGCTGGCCACATCAGTGACCGCGCGGGCCGCCTGCATCTGCTTTTGCGCGATCCGCCCGGCAAAGTCGTTGTCAAAGAAGGTGACCGCCTGACCCAGCGTCCAGCGATGCAGCCGCGACAGCACTAAGGGCAGTACGTTCGGCTGCACAACGACCGAGTTCGACGCCGCCGTGAGCCCAAAGGCAATTGGCCGCGCGACGATGAGGAAAAGGACAAACCCCAGAAGCATCGGCCAGTGGTCAGCAAAGACCGTCGCGGGCGCGGCAGAGGTCGCCAGATCGACGACCGCCCCCAGATACCAGGCCGTCACCACCTCCATTGTTCCGGCCACGGCCGAGATGATCGCGGCGATGACCAGCGGTCCCCAGGCACCCGACAGGCACCACAAAAGAAACCGCCCGAGTGTCCTTGGCGGCGGGCCTTCGGCGGGGCGGAAGGCGTCGATCATGTCGCCCAGCTTCATTCCGCCGCCTCCTGCTCTTCTTCAGTCCCGATGAAGCCGCCAGATTGCCTGTCCCAGAAGCGGGCGTAAAGGCCACCTTTTTCCAGAAGTTCACTGTGGCTGCCCTCTTCGGCGATCTTGCCGTCATCCAGCACCACGATCCGGTCCATCCGGGCAATGGTCGACAGGCGGTGGGCGATGGCAATCACCGTCTTGCCCTCCATCACGCCGTAAAGCGTTTCCTGAATCGCCGCCTCAACCTCACTGTCGAGGGCCGATGTCGCCTCATCCAGCACCAGCACTGGCGCGTTCTTCAGGATCACCCGGGCAAGGGCCACCCGTTGCCGCTGTCCGCCCGAGAGCTTCACCCCGCGTTCGCCGACCTGCGCGTCATATCCCTTGCGACCCTCGGGGTCTGTCAGGTCCATGATAAAATCATGCGCCTCGGCCCGCTGCGCGGCCTCGATCATCTCGGCCTCGCTCGCATCAGGACGGCCATAAAGGATGTTGTCGCGCACCGATCTGTGCAGCAGCGACGTGTCCTGCTGCACCATGCCGATCTGCCGCCGAAGGCTGTCCTGCATGACGCGGGCGATGTCCTGACCGTCGATCAGGATGCGCCCGCCTTCGGCATCGTAAAAGCGCAGCATCAGCTTGACGAGCGTCGTCTTGCCCGAACCGGAGCGGCCCACGAGCCCGATCTTTTCGCCGGGGCGAACGGTCAGATCAACATGAGCCAGACCACCCGACCCACGTCCATAATGGTGGGACAGAGACTGAATTTCGATCTTGCCCGCATGGAACGCCAGCGGCTTCGCACCGCTGCTGTCCACCAGCGCAATCGGCTGGGCGATGGTTTCCATCCCCTCGCGCACAACCCCCAAAGCCTGCACCAGATTGGACGTCGCCCACATCACCCAATAGGTCATGTTGTTCAGCCGAAGCACCAAGGCCGTCGTCGCCGCAACCAGTCCGACCGTCGCCTGCCCATTGGACCAGAGCCAAAGCGCGATCCCGGTGACCGAGACGATCAGAAAGCCGTTCAGAACGGTCAGCGCGAAGTCCATCTTGGTGATGAGCCGCATCTCATGCTGAAACGTCTTTCGCGCCGTTTCGATCGCCTCGCCGGCATAGGACAGTTCCTGATCGTGATGGGCGAACATCTTGACCGAATGGATATTGGTATAGCTGTCCACGACCCGGCCCGTGACAGCCGACCGCGCATCAGATGCAGCCGTGGAAGCGGGACCAACCCGCCTGATCGTCCAGCGCAACAGACCGGCATAAAGCACGATCCAGATCACGAGCGGCAACGTCAGCCTCGGGTCGGCATTGGTCAGCAATGCGACCGAACCGATCAGGGTGGTGATCGCGAACGCAATCGCATCAAAGGTCTGAAAGACCGCATCGCCCGCAGCCGGTGGGGTCTGCATGATACGGTTGGCAATACGGCCGGCAAAGTCGTTTTCAAACCACCCCACAGGCTGGCGCAGAACATGCCGGTGCGACCGCCAGCGGATCAGCGTGCCAAAGTTCGGCAGGATGGTATTGTGCAATAGCGCGACGTCGATACCGGCAACGACGGGGCGTATCACCACCACGAACACTGCGGCGAGCAACAGCTCAAGACCGTATGACCGGATCACCTCGGCCGGGGCGCCCTCTGCCAGCAGATCGACAAGCCGTCCGACATACCAGATCAGGCCGATCTCGAACATCGCCACGATGGTGGTGAGCACGGCCGTGACTGCGAAAACCGTATGGAACGGCTTTGCGTATTCCATCAGGAAGGGCAACAACCGCTGCGGCGGCGTGTCCTTTTCTTCATAGGTCACATAGGGGTCGACGAGGTTTTCGAAGAAACGAAACATGGGAGGGTGTCCATCAGATGGCAATATGGGAAAGGGCGGTGCGTCGCGGGACCGCCACTACGGGGTTCGGTCCGGCTCAGCCGAGCTGTACGAAAATCCCGTATCTCATAGTGCACCCTCCATCTGGAACATCCCGGAAATAGCGCAAACGGCGCTGCTTGTCATCCCCGGGATTGTACCGGTCGCGACGTACCGCTGATCCATACAATTCAGTGGCGCAGGATTTCCACGATCGACAGCACGATCAGCCCGGCCATGATCAGGTTGAAAATCCTAAGCCGTTTCGCCGAGGTCAACCAGCGGGCGATGGCCTGCCCGGCATATGTCCAGGTCGCGGCCGAGCCAAGACCGAGCGTCAGGAACGTCGCCGTAACGACGATGGCAGTGGTGAAGGGGGCTGAGGGCAGAATGAACTGCGAGGTCGCCGCGACCGCCATCGACCAGGCCTTGGGATTGATCCACTGAAAGCCAACCGCCTCGACGAAGTGCATCGGCCTTGCATCGGCAGATTTCGACCCTATTCCGCCTGAATTTGCGATTTTCCAGGCGATCCACAACAACAGCAGCGCGCCACCCCAGCGCAGGGTTTCGCGCAGGATCGCGCTGGTCTGAAAAAGGCCGCCCAGCACCAATCCGACGATCAGCAACATCAGCGGAAATCCCGCCGCCACACCCAGAAGATGTGGGATGGTGCGGCGAAAACCGAAATTCGCGCCGGATGCGGCCAGCATGGCGTTGTTGGGGCCGGGCGTGAACAAAGTCGCGATGGCAAGTGCGGTGAGTGCCGGAAGGGTTTCCAGAGGCATTTTTCAGGTCCTGTGCGGATGACGGCCCATCCTGCCTTGCCGATGGGCCGGACTTCAAGCCAGCAATTGTTCCCGGGACAATTTGAACCCTGAGGCGATCCAGCGTGCCTCCAATTCTTTCATCCGCGTGCCCAAGGCCGGGCCGGAAAGATCCGGCATCAGGTCGGCTGCACGCAAAGGGAACGTAGCCCCGGCGCCCAGCGCAATCGCATCTTCCCATCCGGGCACCAGCGGCGTCTCAAAGATCGCGCCCCGCAGAAAGGTGATGTCACGGGCAAGGTCGGCCCCATGACGGTAGGCCAGTTCTGCCGCCCCGGCCGCATTGCCGATCCCGTCGCGCAGGATATCGAACCGCCGCGCCTCATCCCGCGACAGCCTCAGCGCTTCGGCGTAATCCTGTCCGCCGAGTGCCGCAAGGCGGCGCAGCCAGTCCGGCGCGTAGGGCGCCTCCAGATGCACAAGCGGCGCCAAAGGTTTGGCGTCGGCCCCGGGCAGGATGCGCGCAAGAACCCCGGTTGCCTGCATCGCAGCGACGGCGGGGGCCGGGTCGGGCGCGGCGAGAAGGCGGCGCATCTCATGGCCGATCCGTTCACGGGAAAGCGTCTCTATTCCAGAGGAATTCGTGGCTGATGCGGCCAATGCATCTGCGTCCATCCCCTCTGCCGCATTGCCGTACCAGGCGTGAAACCGGAAGAACCGCAGGATGCGCAGGTAATCCTCGCGGATACGGGCATCGGCATCGCCGACAAACCGCACGCGGCGGGCCTGAAGATCGGGCAGGCCGTTCAGCGGGTCAACGATCCGACCATCCGCATCGGCGTAAAGCGCGTTCATGGTGAAGTCGCGGCGGCCTGCATCCTCCTCGATCCCGTTGGCAAAGGCCACGGTCGCCCAGCGTCCGTCGGTCGAGACGTCGCGGCGAAAGGTCGTGACCTCATGCGGTTCACCATTCATGACAATGGTGACGGTGCCGTGGTCTATGCCCGTGGGCACCACCTTCAGGCCTACGGCTTTCGCCAGCCCCATCACCTGTTCCGGTCGCGCATCGGTGGCGATGTCGATATCGGCGACGGGCGCGCCGATCAGCGCGTTGCGGACGCAGCCCCCGACCAGCAGCCCCTGATGCCCGGCATCGGTCAGAAGGTGCAGGACGGTCTGCACCCCTTCTTCCCTGATCCAGTCATCGGTGATCTTCATTCCGCCATCCGGTTTGCCAATGCCCGCAGGATACGCGCGGTTGCGCCCCAGATGTAATAGGGTCCGTAGGGCACGACGTAGTAGCGCCGCCGCACCCCGCGCCACATCCGCCCCTCGACGCTGAATCGGGCGGGATCGGTGACGTGTGACAGGGGAACGGAAAAGACCTCATCCACCTCACCCGCTTCGGGGATTGGGATAAAATCGTCTCTGACTATGCCAAAAACTGGTGTAACCATAAAACCGGTCACGGTTTCATGCGCCGACCATGTGCCGAGGATATCGACGCTTTGGCGCGGCAATCCGATCTCTTCCTCGGCCTCACGCAGGGCTGCGTCCACTGGGCCGGCATCGGTGTCGTCGATCTTGCCGCCGGCAAAAGCGATCTGGCCCGGATGGTGCTTCAGGCGCGACGACCGTTTGGTGAGAATCACGGCGGGGCCGTCAGCCGTTTCGGTCAGCGCCACCAGAACCGCCGCCGGTTTCAGGATGCGGCCCTCGGTCAGGACGGTGCCGGGATTCAGGTCATAATCCGAGGTCTCGACCCCCGGTCGGGTCAGGGCGCGCCGGATCAAGTCGAAAGCATCAGCCTTCATCATCCGGCGCTTTCGTTGCCTCAAATCCCAAAGTCGCGGGATCGAATTCGTAATGCGCGCCGCAGAACTGGCAGTCGGCGGTGACGATACCCTCATCGGTCGTCATATGGCCGATATCCTTGGCCGAGTAGATCGACAGGCTGTCACGCACCTTGTCGGGCGAACAGGAACAGCCGAACTTTACCGCCTGTGCTTCGAAGACTCGTGGGGTTTCCTCATGGAACAGCCGCACCAGCAAATCGGTCGGCGCAACCGAGGGGCCGATCAGTTCCATTTCTTCAACTGTCGACAGAAGATGGTTGGCACGCGACCAATTTTCGCCCTCTTCCCCCTCAAGAATGTCTTCGGCGGCCAGAAGCCCGCCCTCTCCGCTGCCGCCTTCGGAGGTAGTCGGCACCGACGCTTTCGGCATCGCCTGCAGCATGACACCCCCCGCCCGCCAGCGTTCGGAAGTCCCCGGCAGGGTCGAACGGCCAAAGGACAGCGCGAAACTGGTCGGCAATTGTTCGGACTGGGCAAAATACGTCTCTGCACAGGCCGAAAGTGCGCCACCCGATAGGGGTGTGATGCCCTGATAGGGGACGTTTCCGGCCCCCTGATCCAGCAGGATCGCGAAGTAGCCCTGACCGATCTGCTCAAACCCTGAGCCATTCTGGTCCAACCGCTCTGCATCGTATGAGGCCCAGGCACGGATCTGCGCGGCGGCCCCTTCTTCAGCCGGGGCGTAATAGTCGGTCGCGATGATCCGCACCGGGCCGTCGCCGCGGATCTGCAACGACAGCTTCCAGCGCAGTTTGATCGTCTGACCGATGAGCGCGGTCAACAGGGCCGCCTCGGCCACCAGTGCCTCAATCACGGCCGGGTAGGTGTGCTGCGTCAGAATGCGGTCAAGCACCCCATCCAACCGCGCCACCCGGCCACGGATATCGGAACGGTCAAGCTGGAACGGCAGAACCGTATCGTCCCAGGCAATCTGCGAAAGGCTGGTCATTCATCATTCCTTCAAGGCTTGCGTCCTGCCATACCGCCTGAATATGGGGACGACAACCACATGGCAAAGGGGGCAGGCATGATCCGGCGATTCGGCGAGGCACCAATACGCGGCCAGCGATACGGCATCCGGCATGGAGTCTATGCGGTGCTGTTACGTGGGGCCGACGTTCTGGTCACCCATCAGGCAGAGCCTGAGCCAGAGTTTCAGCTGCCCGGCGGCGGAATCGATCCGGGCGAATCACCTTTGCACGCGCTTTACCGTGAGGTGCGCGAAGAAACCGGCTGGTCCATCGCCGCGCCCCGGCGTCTGGGTGCGTTCCGGCGGTTCGTCTACATGCCGGAATATGACAAATGGGCCGAAAAGCTTTGTGCTATCTACCTTGCTTTGCCGGTCCGTCGATTGGACGAACCAAGCGAACCGGGACATGAGGCTGTCTGGATGCCCGCAGGGGATGCGGTTCCGCTTCTAGGTAATGACGGCGACCGGCATTTTCTGGAACAGGTGCTGCTGCGCTTTTAGCCGTTGTTTTCCTTCGATCCGTGGAATTCGAAAAACACACCCGAAACATCGTCACCGAATTCCGCCCCGGCATAGTCACTGAGATGCCAGACGAGGGATTCGAGAAAGGCCGCGCCGGAAAGATCGCGGCATGTGGTCATCAATCGCGTCAGCCCCTCTTCGCCAAGCTGGGCACCATCGGCATCCTCCGCCTCGGTTATTCCGTCGGACATCAGAAACAGCCGGTCGCCGGGCTCCAACTGTGCCTCGAACGATTCCCATGAGGCGGGCTCAACCAGACCGATCGGCAGGCCACCGCAACCGAGATATTCCACCCTTCCGTCGGCGCGCTGAATGGCCGGATGCGGGTGGCCCGCCTGCACCATCACCACCCGGCCCGAGATCAGATCGACATCGGCATAGGCCATGGTGAAATAGCTTTCCGTCTGCATTTCCTGCACGACGACACGGTTGAATTGTTCGGCCAGTTCTTCGGGCGGGCGGGCGTCATAGATGCCGAATTCCGTCAGCTCCAGCGCGATGTTCTGTTCCGGCGAGTTGCCCGACAGATACCCGGCAAGGCGGGCAGTCATCAGCGCCGATGTGATGCCGTGGCCCGACACATCGATGGAAAAGAACCCAACCCGCCTGGCATTGATCGGGAAAAACCCGACCAGATCGCCGCCGACATGGCCCGAGGGACGCAGCAGAAGGCTGACCTCGGCCTTGCCGAAGTCGCGGTGGCGTTCGCGCACAAGGCTTTGCTGAAGCTTCTTGGCCTCCATCAGATCACGGTCGACCGAATCGTAAAGCGTCTGCAATTCTCCCAGAGTGGAAGACAGCAGACGGTTCTTGTCGGTCAGTTCCCGCTCCATCCCCAGAATGCGTTCTCCGGCGGCGATCCGAGCGCGCAATTCATCGCCGCTGACCGGCTTGGTCAGAAAGTCGTCAGCGCCGCCATCGAGACCCCGCGCGATTTCGGCGGATTCGGTCTTTGAGGTCAGCAGGATGAAATAGACATAGTTTTCCTTCACCAGCGCGCGCAGGGCCTGACAGAACTCAATCCCGGACATGCCGGGCATCATCCAGTCCGAGATGACCAGATCGGGCGGATCGGCTTCTGCAAGCACAAGCGCCTCTTCCGCGCTGCCGGCCTCGGTCACAGAATATCCCGCACGGGCAAGCTGGGAGCTGAGGATCTTGCGCTGCATGCGGCTGTCATCGACCACCATGACACGCTGCATCACCGCAGTGGTTTCCCCCAAAGCGGCGCCATCCTGAACTATGGAAGTGGCAACTTGCACAACGATACCCTCGCCCGGTCCGATCCGGGTTCGCGCTACAGCTAACGGGTGGCCGGTTAAGATGCGCTGAAGAGCGATGCAAAGGCCGGGCGCGTTTAACCGTGCGGAAATGATTCAGGACTAGGGTTCATTTGAAGGCAAGCAAGGGGCCGCTACTGAGATGATCGACTGGGGGCGCATCGACGAATTGCAACAGGAAATCGGCTTGGATGGATTTGCTGAGGTTGTGGAGCTGTTTCTGGACGAAGTTGAAAGCGTCGTGATGCGCCTCAAGACCGCCCCGGACCCCGCAACCTATGAATCCGACCTGCATTTTCTGAAAGGTGGTGCCTGGAACCTCGGGTTCAAGGAGTTTGGTGGGCTGTGCCAGGATGGTGAGCGACGGGCAGCGACGGGCAAGACGGCAGAAATCGATATTGGCCGTGTCATTGACAGCTACTTTGCCTCAAAGGATGTGTTTCTGGACGGTCTTGCCGAAAGGGCCGAATCCGCCGCCTGATACCACTCAGATCAGAAACTCGGCCAAAGCCTCGTCTTCGGTGATGTCACGAAAGGCGAAGGCCGCGTCATCAAGTTTCCGCGTCAGGACCGCGAAATTCTCTGCATCTTTCGTTTCGATCCCGATCAGGACCGACCCGAAATTGCGGGCGGATTTTTTGAGGTATTCGAACCGCGCGATGTCGTCATCAGGGCCAAGCATCGACAGGAATTCGCGCAGGGCACCCGGCCGCTGCGGCATCCGCAGGATGAAATACTTCTTCAGACCGGCAAAGCGCTGTGCGCGTTCCTTGACCTCGGGCAGGCGTTCGAAATCGAAATTGCCGCCAGAGGTAACACAGACCACGGTTTTTCCGCGAATCTCATCAACAAGGCCCGGCAGTGCGTCGACCGAGAGGGCACCTGCGGGTTCCAGAACGATGCCTTCGACATTCAGCATCTCAAGCATGGTGATACAGATGCGGTCCTCAGGCGCCGCCAGTACGTGATCGGCGACGACGCCTTTCAACCGCGCGAATGGCTCCGCCCCGATCCGTGCGACGGCCGCGCCATCAACAAAGCTGTTCAGTTTTTTCAGGGTCACCGGTTCTCCGGCCGCGATCGCCGCAGTGAGGCTGGTGCCACCGGCCGGTTCGACATAGCGGAACCGGGTTTCGGGTGCGGCCTCGGCGAGGTAGGTCGTCACGCCCGAAGCAAGACCCCCGCCACCGACCGGCAATACGACCAGATCGGGCGCGCATTCAAGCTGTTCGAGGATCTCGACACCAACACTCGCCTGACCCTCGATCACATCGGGATCGTCGAAAGGCGATAGAAAATGCGCGCCCGCCTCGGCACAGAAACCTTGTGCTGCGGCCAGAGTCTGATCGAAGTAGTCCCCGGTCAGGCGGATTTCGATCGTGTCACCGCCAAAGATGCGCGTTTTGTCGATCTTCTGCTGAGGCGTCGTCACCGGCATGAAGACCGTGCCCCGCACCCCGAAATGCCGGCAGGCATAGGCCACGCCTTGCGCGTGATTGCCAGCACTGGCGCAAACGAATTGGCTCTGCTCCGGGTCGGCGGCCAGAACCTTGCGCATCGCGGTGAAGGCACCGCGCAGCTTGTAGCTGCGCACCGGCGTCAGATCCTCACGCTTCAGCCAGATATCAGCGCCATAACGTGCCGAAAGATGGTCATTGCGCTGCAAAGGCGTCGGCGGAAAAAGATCCCGCAGGGCCTGCGTGGTCTCAAGGACCTGTCTGGAAAACCTGCTCATATCCGGTTCCTTGCGCGGGATCTATTCGATTGTTCGGCCTTCGATGCAAATACCGTAGATCGTGGTCAATATGGACAGGCCCAGCATTGTGCTGATCCACTGGGCAATCCCGTTGATCACGCCGCCAAGCACCAATGAGACCCCGAAAAGCGGTAGTGCCGCCTGTCCGACAAGGGCGCTGAACAGTGCGAACATGAGCGCGACGGCCAGAATCGTCCCCGAAATGGGACGCGTGGCCTCCCAAGATTGCCGCAAGGACTTGCCTTCGTTTATCGCACTTGCAGGTAGCACCAGCGATAGACGCTGTATGAACCACAAAAGCACCCCGAACCACCCAAACCAGAGAAGCCCGGCAAGTGCCGCAGACTGGGTGATTGCGGCAAGCCCGCCGATGATCGTGCCAGCCACGAGAGAGACAAGGATGGCGACAAGCATGATCAGGATCGACCAGCCGAAATAGCCGAGAATGCGATCAAGGTGAAATGCCGGAACTATGGCGCCGGGATATTCCTCGCGCAGACAATAGCGGTGCCAGGCGACCGCAACCCAGAGCGTTGCCACCAGATAGGCCAGCAACCACATCAGAAGCGGTCCGGTAAAGAAATTCGAAAACTGTTCAGCCGGCGTTCCCGTACTGGACGTCTCATCAGGCATCAGGATGAAAGCGCCGAGAAGACTCATGACAATCATCGGTGTGCTGATCCTGAGAGCCGCGCCGAAGTTTCCGAACACCATCCGGAACGCATGAATGAAGATACGGAATGCCATGTTGTCCTCTGCCCGTCTTGGTTGTCCCGTCGTTATCCCAACCAGGGGGGGTGGTCAAAGGGGATCGCCCGTCGCCTTGCCCTACGCCCGAAAACCCGCTATCGCGCGCGGGCTTGCCTCTCGTGAAGGAATGCCCATGTCCGCGCCCAAGAAAGTCGTCCTCGCCTATTCCGGCGGTCTCGATACCTCGATCATCCTGAAATGGCTGCAAACCGAATATGGCTGTGAGGTTGTGACCTTCACCGCCGATCTCGGTCAGGGCGAGGAACTGGACCCGGCGCGCAAGAAGGCTGAACTTCTCGGGATCAAACCCGAGAACATCTATATTGAGGATTTGCGCGAGGAATTCGTGCGCGACTTCGTCTTCCCGATGTTCCGGGCAAATGCGCTCTACGAAGGGCTCTACCTTCTTGGCACCTCCATCGCCCGGCCACTGATTTCCAAGCGTCTGGTCGAAATCGCGGCAGAGACCGGGGCCGATGCCGTTGCCCATGGCGCGACCGGCAAGGGCAACGATCAGGTGCGGTTCGAACTTTCCGCCTATGCGCTCAACCCCCATATCAAGGTGATCGCGCCCTGGCGGGAATGGGACCTGTCCAGCCGCACCCGCCTGCTGGAATTCGCCGAACAGAACCAGATCCCGATCGCCAAGGACAAACGCGGCGAGGCACCGTTCTCGGTCGATGCGAACCTTCTGCACACCTCGTCCGAGGGCAAGGTGCTGGAAAACCCCGGCGATGAGGCGCCCGACTATGTCTATCAGCGCACCGTCAACCCCGAGGATGCGCCCGATACGCCGGAGATGGTCGAGATCACATTTGAAAAGGGTGACGCCGTCGCGATCAATGGCGAGGCGATGAGCCCGGCAACGATCCTGACCAAGCTGAACGAACTGGGCGGCAAGCATGGCGTGGGCCGCCTCGACCTGGTCGAAAACCGCTTCGTCGGGATGAAATCCCGCGGCGTCTATGAAACGCCGGGCGGCACGGTCCTTCTGGAGGCGCATCGGGGGATCGAACAGATCACACTCGACAGCGGCGCGGGGCATCTGAAGGATTCGATCATGCCGCGTTACGCGGAACTGATCTATAACGGCTTCTGGTTCAGCCCCGAACGCGAGATGTTGCAGGCGCTGATCGACAAGTCACAGGACCATGTCTCGGGCACCGTTCGGCTGAAGCTCTACAAGGGTTCGGTCCGCACCGTCGCCCGCTGGTCGGATCATTCGCTTTATTCAGAAAAGCACGTCACCTTTGAAGAAGACGCCGGCGCCTACGATCAGAAGGATGCCGAAGGCTTCATCCGCCTGAACGCCCTGCGCCTGAAGCTAATCGCCACGCGGAACGCGCGGGTAAAGTAGGCTCCACGCATTAACTGGCCGTCAAACGCAGCCGATCACATCGGTCGCAATGCCGTGCGATACAGCTTCGTTGGCTGACAGCAGACGGTGCCCGAGCTTCATTTGACGGACCTCGTCCTTGGTCAGCTTGGTGCGGCTGGAAAGAATGCTGACCGAACGTTCTTCGGTCTTTTCCCAACGTTGGGGGAAGCTGTCGAGTTCAGTGCGATCATTCGAACTGGCCACCACCCGAAGCGTCACCGGATGGATCAGCACCGTACTGCTGCAACTGATCTTGCGCGTCGCACCTGCAAGGAACACGTAAACAGCCGCTGAATGGCTGTTGCCAAAGACCGTCGTGGTCAACCGGTTGCCGGTATCGGCAAGACGAAGCGCCTCATAGATGCCATGGGCCGTTGTCGGGCTGCCGCCGGGCGAATTGATGATGATTTCCTGCGGATACCCGGCCTCCAGACAGGGAATGACCGTGTCGAAGATATCGCCGGTAAGTCCCCAGTCGATCTTGTTATCAAGAATGAAACGTCGGTTCTTCCCGGTGCATTTGAGCTTTTCGCCATCCTCTTCAGGGATCGCTTCCACGGCCACCGCGGCCATGGCCACTTTCCCCTCGGTCGAGTTTCCGAAAAGCCAGGTTGTGGCAAACAGTGCAGCAAGCACCAATGCAGGCGCAATGACAAAAGTTTTCATCTCTTTCCCCTCGGATCCGGACAGATGCTTACAAACTGCAGTCAGAGGGCGCGGTCGAGGTAAGTCTTCCGGCTCAGCTAATTTTTTACGGTGATTCCAGAATACCAAAGAAAGCTAACAAAATATGGCTGAGAATGCGGCCATATTGCGGTTCGGGCGATTGTGACGGGCGGGATCATGGTTTTGCCGTGAGGTCACATGGGCGAACAGTCCGGATTTGCTTGCAGCCAGCAATGACCCCCGGCTATGGCGAAATCTCCATATGCGACAGGAGGGACCATGCCGCTTGACACCATCGCTGCCGATATCAGCAAGACGCTTGAGACAAAAAGCTTCACCGGCTCGCTCAAGTTCGATTGCGGTGAGGCGGGGGTGATCGTGTTGGCGGATGGTACCGTTTCGACCGCTGATCGCGATACGGACTGCACGCTGAAGATCAGCGAAGAGAACCTCGTGAAGCTTCTGACCGGCAAGCTCAATCCGATGACCGGCGTGATGATGGGCAAGCTCAAGGTCTCGGGCGATCTGACCGTCGCGATGGGGCTTGCGAAGCTGCTCGGCTGACATATTGCCCACGATCGCGTGACCTCACGGGAAGATGAGTTGCCCTGTAGGGCGCATCACCGTTTGCTCCGTCAAAACGGAGTGAAATGATGTTGCGATTGATCCTTGCCTTCTTCCTGCTGACCGGCCCCGCACTGGCCGCGACCGAAACCGCCATCGTGGCGGGCGGGTGCTTCTGGTGCGTCGAGAGCGATTTCGAAAGTGTACCGGGAGTGAAATCCGTGGTGTCGGGCTATACCGGCGGCACGACAAAGAACCCGACCTATAAACAGGTGACAAAGGGCGGCACCGGCCATTACGAGGCGGTGGAGATCAAATTCGATCCCGCGAAGATCAGCTATTCGAAAATCATCGACCTCTTCTTCCGCTCGGTCGACCCGACCGATGCGGGCGGTCAGTTCTGTGACCGGGGCGACAGCTACCGCACCGCGATCTTCGCGAAAGACGCTGCCCAGCGCGCGGCGGCGGAAGAGGCAAAGGCAGCAGCAGGGGCAGCGCTTGGCAAGAAAATCGCGACGCCCGTCGTCGATGCCGGGCCGTTTTACAAGGCCGAGGATTATCATCAGGACTATTACAAGGGTACGGACCTTGTCCTGACCCGACGTGGTCCGAAGAAGCAGTCAGAGGCCTACAAATTCTACCGCAATGCCTGTGGCCGCGACAAACGGGTCAAGCAGCTTTGGGGCAATGCTGCGGCCTTCACGCATTGACGACGTGACCCTGTCCCGGGCCTGACCCGGGACCTCTGCCTCACTGCCCCAGCCTACAGGCGGCAATCACCGCCATGTTGAGGATGTCGTTCACGGTCGAGCCCATCGAACAGATCTGAATCGGCTTGTCGACGCCGGTCAGGATCGGGCCGATCACGGTAGCACCCGCCATTTCCTGCAAGAGTTTCACCGAGATCGAGGCCGAATGCCGGGCGGGCACCACGAGCACGTTGGCCGGACCCGTCAGGCGGCAGAACGGATAATGCGCCATCTGCTCCATATTCAGCGCCACATCGACCGTCATTTCGCCTTCGTATTCGAAATCGACCCGCCGCGCGTCCAGCACTTTCGGCGCCTGATGCATCTTGGTCGCGCGTTCACTGACCGGGTAGCCGAAGGTCGAGAAGGACAGAAACGCCACGCGCGGTTCGATCCCCAGACCGCGGGCCACCGCCGCGCCACGTTCGGCGATATCGGCCAGATCGTTCTCATCGGGCCATTCATGCACCAGCGTATCGCCGATAAAGATGATCCGGCCACGATGCAGAACAGCGGTGATGCCGACCGCCCCATCCTCGGCCCGCACATCGAAGGCGTGGTTGATAAGGCCCAGAACATGCGCCGATTTCCGTGTCGCCCCCGTCACCAGACCGTCACCATGGCCGTGGGCCAGCATCAGCGCCGAAAACACATGCCGATCCCGTGCAGCAAGCCGGTGCACATCATGCCGGTCAAAGCCTTTCCGTTGCAGCCGGTCGTAAAGGAAATCCCGGTAGGTATTGAGGTGTTCGGTATTCGCCGCATTCACCACTTCCAGCTCCGACACCGCATCGGCCAGACCCTCTGCCGTCAGCTTTTCCTTCACATCGGCCTCGCGCCCGACGACCAGCGCCTTGCCAAGCCCGGCGCGCTGATATGAGACGGCGGCATGCAGAACCCGCGGATCGTCGCCTTCGGCAAAGATCATCCGCGCCTGCGCCTGACGCGCGCGGGCATGGATGCCTTGCAGGATCGACGCGGTGGGGTCCATCCGCGTCTTGAGGTTCAGCTCATAGGCCTCCATGTCGATGATCGGGCGGCGGGCCACGCCGGTATCCATCCCGGCCTTGGCCACGGCGGGCGGGATGACATGGATCAGGCGCGGGTCAAAGGGCGTCGGGATGATGTAGTCGCGCCCGAAGGTCAGCTTGCGGCCATAGGCCATCGCCACCTCTTCCGGGACCGGTTGACGGGCGAGGCTCGCCAGGGCCTCGGCGCAGGCGATCTTCATTTCGTCATTGATCGCGCGGGCGTGGATGTCCAGGGCGCCGCGGAAGAGGTAGGGAAAGCCGAGGACGTTGTTTACCTGATTGGGATAATCCGAGCGACCGGTGGCGACGATGGCGTCCTCGCGCACCGCATGCGCCTCTTCCGGCGTGATCTCCGGGTCCGGATTGGCCATGGCGAAGATGACCGGGTTCGGCGCCATGCTTTCGACCATCTCGGGCGTCACCGCCCCTTTGGCCGAAACGCCCAGGAACACGTCCGCCCCCTTCATCGCGTCATCCAGCGTTCGCGCTTCGGTTTTCACCGCATGCGCCGATTTCCACTGGTTCATGCCTTCCTGGCGGCCCTGATAAATGACCCCCTTGGTGTCGCACATGATGCAATTGTCATGCTTGGCACCCATCGCCTTGATCAGTTCCAGACAGGCGATGCCCGCCGCCCCGGCCCCGTTCAGCACGATCTTGCAATCGGCAAGGCTCTTGCCCGAAATCTCAAGCGCGTTGATCAGCCCCGCCGCACAGATCACCGCCGTTCCATGCTGGTCATCATGGAAGACCGGGATATCCATGATTTCCTTAAGCCGACTTTCGATGATGAAACATTCCGGTGCCTTGATGTCTTCAAGGTTGATACCGCCAAAGGTCGGGCCCATCAGCTTGACGGCCTGAATGATTTCGTCCGGGTCCTCGGTATCGAGTTCGATATCGATGGCATTCACATCGGCGAAACGCTTGAAGAGAACCGCCTTGCCCTCCATCACCGGCTTGGAGGCCAACGCGCCGAGATTGCCAAGGCCGAGGATTGCCGTGCCGTTTGACACAACGGCAACCATGTTGCCCTTGACCGTATAGTCATAGGCCGTGCCCGGATCGGCGGCGATGGCCTCCACCGGGACCGCGACGCCCGGCGAATAGGCCAGCGACAGATCACGCTGCGTCGCCATGGGTTTTGACGCATTAATCTCATACTTCCCGGGCGTCGGGTTCAGGTGATAGGCAAGCGCCTCTTCCGGGGTGACGCGGTTCTTCGGGGCCATTTGCGACGGTTCCTTCAGCGTTTCCGCCGTCATAACGTCCCCGCCGCATGGCCACAATGCAAAGGATTTGCCGCTTTTCCCCGGGGGCGCGGTTTTGTAGGGTCGCGCGGAAGTGCGAGGGGGGCAACGTGAACGCTCAGGACGGCAATGTGACGCCGATGATGGCGCAGTATCTGGAGATCAAGGGGCGTTACTCCGACGCGCTCCTGTTCTACCGGATGGGCGACTTTTACGAGATGTTCTTTGAGGATGCCGAAGCGGCAGCTGCGGCCCTGGACATCGCACTGACAAAGCGCGGCCAGCATCTGGGCAAGGACATTCCGATGTGCGGCGTGCCCGTCCATTCCGCCGAGGGTTATCTTCTGGCGCTGATCCGCAAAGGGTTCCGCGTTGCCATTGCCGAACAGATGGAGGACCCAGCCGAGGCGAAAAAGCGTGGGTCGAAGTCTGTCGTGGCGCGGGATGTGGTGCGGCTGGTCACCCCCGGCACTCTGACCGAGGAAAGCCTGCTTGAGGCCCGGCGGCACAACTTCCTTGCCGCCTGGGCTGAGGTCCGGGATGCGGCGGCTTTGGCTTGGGTCGATATCTCTACCGGTGAGTTCCGGGTCATCCCCTGCCCCCTGTCGCGGCTTTCGCCCGAGCTTGCCCGCCTTGCCCCGCGCGAAGTGGTCGTAAGCGAGACTAAAGAGGCAGATCTGGACGGAATAGTCTCTGATTCCGGGGCGGCGATGACGCCCCTGTCGCGCGGGTCTTTCGACAGTACGGGCGCAGAGAAGCGGCTTTGCGACCTTTATGACGTCGCCACTCTGGATGCGTTCGGCAATTTCGACCGGGCCGAAACCTCGGCAATGGGGGCCATCGTCGAATATCTCGACCTGACCCAGCGCGGCAAGCTGCCGCTGTTGCGCCCACCGGTAAAGGAAGCGCCGGGCGGATCGGTACAGATCGACGCGGCGACCCGGCGCAATCTGGAAATCACGCAAGCGCTGTCGGGCGGGCGCGACGGGTCACTGATCGCCGCTATCGACCGGACGGTGACGGCAGGTGGCGCGCGTCTGCTGGAGCGGCGGCTGTCGGCACCGTCACGCGAACTTGGGGAAATTCACACTCGGCTTGAAGCGGTGCGGTGTTTTGTGAGCGAGGCGCGGCTGGCCGAAAGCCTGCGCGCCGATCTGCGCAAGGCACCCGACATGGACCGGGCGCTGTCTCGCCTCGCGCTCGACCGGGGTGGCCCGCGCGATCTGACAGCGATCCGATCGGGGCTGGCCGAAGCCGGGCGGATTGCCGGGCGGTTGACTGGCGATATCCCTGCAAGGCTGACCGATGAAGCAAAAAACCTCGTCGGGTTCGATGACCTCGTTCGCTTTCTCGACTCAGCCCTTGTTGCCGAACCTCCGCTTCTGACCCGTGACGGCGGCTTCATCGCGGCTGGCCACAATGCCGAGCTGGACGAAGCCCGCCAATTGCGCGACGAAGGCCGCGGCGTCATTGCAAAGATGCAAGCGGACTATGCGACGCAGACCGGCATCCAGAGCCTGAAGATCAAACATAACAATGTGCTGGGCTACTTCATCGAGACGACGGCGACCCATGCCGAAAAGATGCTCTCGGCGCCGCTCAATGAAACCTTCATCCACCGCCAGACGACCGCCAATCAGGTCCGCTTCACAACTGTGCCGCTCTCTGAGATGGAGACCAAGATCCTCAATGCCGGAAATTTGGCGCTTGAGATCGAAAAACGGCTCTATGACGGCCTGAAAGCGATGGTTTTGGACGCGTCCGCCCTGATCTCACAGGCCGCGCGGGCACTGGCCGAGATCGACCTGACCGCAGCTTTCGCCGACCTCGCGCGGGGCGAGGATTGGTGCGAACCTCAGATGGACGAGAGCCGGGCCTTTGAAATCGAAGGTGGCCGCCATCCGGTTGTGGAACGCGCCCTGAAACGATCGGGCGAGCCTTTCATCGCCAATGATTGCCTGCTGACCGGCGACAACACCCCGGCAATCTGGCTGTTGACCGGTCCGAACATGGCCGGTAAGTCGACCTTCCTGCGCCAGAACGCCCTGATTGCCCTGCTGGCGCAGGCGGGCAGCTTCGTACCTGCGCGGCGCGCGCATATCGGCCTTGTCAGCCAGTTGTTCAGCCGGGTCGGGGCCGCCGATGATCTGGCGCGTGGCCGATCCACCTTCATGGTCGAAATGGTCGAAACCGCCGCGATCCTCAATCAGGCCGATGACCGGGCGCTGGTGATCCTTGACGAAATCGGACGCGGCACCGCGACCTATGACGGGCTGTCGATCGCCTGGGCGACGCTGGAACATCTGCATGACGCCAACAAAGCCCGCGCGCTTTTCGCGACGCATTATCATGAGATGACGGCCCTTGCCGCGAAACTCGACGGGGTGGAAAACGCCACGGTCGCAGTCAAGGAATGGGAAGGTGAGGTGATCTTCCTGCACGAAGTCCGCAAAGGTGCCGCCGACCGCAGCTATGGCGTTCAGGTCGCGCGCCTCGCTGGGTTGCCGTCGGCGGTGGTTGAACGGGCAAAGGTTGTGCTGGAGGCGCTGGAAAAAGGCGAGCGTGAGGGCGGCACCCGCAAACACACGCTGATCGACGATCTGCCGCTCTTCAGCGCCGCACCCGTCGTGCCACCCCGCCCTGCCAAAGGTCCATCGGAACTGGAGGAACGACTTGCTGCGCTGCATCCTGACGAGATGACGCCGCTGAACGCATTGTCAGCCTTGTACGAATTGAGGGGGTTTTTGGAAAAGTAAGGTGGGTTCAAACCCACCTTAACGGAGGAAATTCACGACTTCGGCGTCGAAGAAACACCCACCTGAGCAGGGCGCAGAAGGCGATCGTGCAGCATGAATCCTTCGGTCATCACCTGAATGATATCGCCCGCCTGGGTGCCCGGAACGGGTGCTTCGAACATCGCCTGATGCAGCAGCGGGTCGAAACGGTCGCCGACCTCGGGCACGACGGGTTCCACCCCATGCTTGCCCAGAACCGAGATGAGTTCCTTCATCGTCAGCTCAATGCCTTCGATCAGGCCCTTGGCGACTTCGCGCGTTTCGTCACCGGCCGCGTCCAAGGCACGCTTGAGGTTGTCGAAAACCGGCAGCAAATCACGGGCAAGTTTCGATCCGCCATATTGCTCGGCCTCGCGCCGGTCGCGTTCGCCGCGTTTGCGGATATTTTCGGCGTCGGCCAGCGCCCGCATGAACCGGTCGCGCATATCGTCGCGTTCGGCGCGCAACGCTTCCATCTCATCGACCATCACTTCGGCCTCAAGCCCTTCATCACCCATCAGCGCCTGATCCTCGGCAATCTCGTCTTTCTTCATCTCACTCATGGTCTATCCCTTTCGCTCGCCGGACAGGAGCCGCCCGACAAGCTGCGCCGTGTAGTCGACAATCGGAACGATGCGCCCGTAATTGAGCCGCGTCGGACCGATCACGCCCACGGCGCCGATGATCTTACGGTCAGCGTTCATATAGGGAGACACCACCAGAGAGGAACCCGAAAGTGAGAATAACTTGTTCTCAGAACCGATAAAAATGCGCACACCGTCGCCGGTATCTGTCAGTTCAAGGAATTCGGCGATGTCTCGCTTGCGCTCGAGGTCGTCAAAGAGGGTGCGAATACGCTCCAGATCCGCCTCATCGGCCTGATCGATCAGGTTTGCACGGCCGCGAACGATCAGCCGTTCATGGGATTCGCCGGGATTTTCCCAGACAGCAAGACCGCTTTCGACCAAGGCGCGGGCGGCGGTGTCGAGTTCCTGCCTGCGACGGGAAATCTCGCTTGTCATATGGGCGCGAAGTTCCGACAGGGTTCGGCCCTCAGCCAGAGCGTTCAGGAAATTCGCCGCTTCGCGCATTGAAGACGGGGTTTGACCGGGCGGCGGCGCGAAAACGCGGTTTTCGACATGACCGTCGGCGAAGACCAGCACCACCAGCGCCCGGTCGTGGCCAAGGCTGACGAATTCAATATGGCGGATCGGCGCTTCGTGTTTCGGGGTCAGAACCAGGCTTGCGCCATGGGTGATGCCCGAAAGCGCCTGCCCGACCCGGTCCAGCAGAGAGGCGACACCAGGTTCGTTACCGCCTGTCGTCGCATCGATCGCCTCGCGATCTTGCAGCGACAGGGTCGAGACCTCCATCAGCCCGTCAACGAACATGCGCAAGCCAAGCTGGGTCGGGATGCGGCCCGCTGACGTATGCGGACTGTCCAAGAGGCCGAGAAATTCGAGATCCTGCATCACATTACGGATTGTCGCGGCCGAGACCTTTTCGCTCATCGTCCGCGTCAGGGTACGCGATCCGACCGGATCGCCGCTGTCCAGATATCCCTCGACCACGCGGCGAAACACTTCGCGCGAGCGGTCGTTCATCTCGGACAGGATTTTCGCTTTGTCGTCCATCACATCATATATAGGCCAGCCGACAGTTAATGAGCCAGAGCCGCTGCCGTCAATCGGGCTTGCATCGCTGGGTGCCGCGCCTGTAACTGACGCCAACAGCGACGAAAGGACATGCGATGCGACCTTCAGGACGGAAACTCGATGATATGCGCAGCGTCTCCATCGAGACGGGCGTGACGAAACATGCCGAAGGGTCGTGCCTGATAAAATGCGGCGACACGCATGTTCTGTGCACTGCAACGATCGAGGATAAGGCGCCGTCCTTCCTAAAGGGCACCGGGCTCGGTTGGGTCACGGCGGAATACGGAATGCTGCCGAGGGCCACGAATACGCGCAACCGGCGCGAGGCGGCGGCAGGCAAACAATCCGGGCGGACACAGGAAATTCAACGGCTTATCGGGCGCTCGCTGCGCGCCGGTGTTGACCGGGTGGCCTTGGGCGAACGCCAGATTGTCGTTGATTGCGATGTGATCCAGGCAGATGGCGGTACCCGCTGTGCGTCGATCACTGGCGGCTGGGTTGCCTTGCGGCTTGCGATGAACAAGCTGATCAAGGCCGGCGCTGTCACCAGCGACCCGGTTGTCGATCACGTCGCCGCGGTATCTTGTGGCATCTATGCCGGCCAGCCGGTGCTGGACCTTGATTATGCCGAGGACAGCGAGGCCGGAACGGACGGTAATTTCATCCTGACCGGGCGCGGGCGGCTGATCGAGGTGCAGATGTCGGCCGAGGGCGCGACCTTTTCCCGCGATGAAATGTCAAAACTGCTCGATCACGCCGAAGCGGGCATCGCAGCCTTGGTCGAGGCGCAAAAGGCAGCAATCTGATGCGCAAATTCTCGGGCAAACAGCTATTGGTGGCGACCCACAACAAGGGCAAGCTGGAGGAAATCGCGGCCCTGCTGACACCCTTTGGCATCGCCTACGTCAGTGCGGGAGAAATGGGTTTGCCGGAGCCTGAGGAAACCGAAACGACCTTTATCGGCAATGCAAGGATCAAGGCCCATGCGGCGACAAGCGCCACCGGCCTGCCCGCTTTGGCCGATGACAGCGGCATAGAGGTCGATGGTCTGAACGGTGCGCCCGGCGTTTACACCGCCGACTGGGCGGAAACCCCGAATGGGCGCGATTTCGTCAAGGCGATGACCCGGACCTGGGATGAACTTGAGGCCGTGAACGCCCCCCACCCGCGCAACGCGCGTTTTCGGGCGACCATGGTTCTGGCCTGGCCCGACGGGCATGATGAGGTGTTCGAGGGCAAAGTCGAGGGTCAGCTGGTCTGGCCGATGCGTGGCGCTCAGGGACATGGCTATGATCCGATGTTCCAACCAGATGGGTATCATATTACCTTTGCCGAAATGGACCCGGCTGAGAAAAACCGGATCAGCCACCGGGCGGACGCGTTCGGCAAACTGGTCGCCTGCTTTGAGGGGATTAAAGCATGAAACGCATTTCCACTGGCTCTCCGTTCGAAAAAACAATGGGTTACAGTCGGGCTGTTGTAAAAGGCGGTTGGTGCTTTGTCTCGGGCGTTACCGGCTATGACTATGCGACGATGACCATGCCCGACGGTATCGCTGATCAGGCACGAAATTGTTTTACCACGATCCGGGGCGTTCTGGCTGAAGCCGGTTTCACGATGGAGGATGTCGTACGGGTTCAGTACACGGTGACCGATACCGGGCTGGTCGACGCTCTGATCCCTGCCCTCGGAGAAGCGTTCGGTGAGATCCGCCCCGCCGCGACGATGGTGATCGCGGGACTGATCAAACCAGAGATGCTGGTAGAGATTGAAGTCACGGCCTTTAAGGGCTGAGTGGTGGAAGACTGGCGGCAAGGTGGGTTCGGACTATATCTGCACTGGCCCTTCTGTGCCTCCAAATGCCCCTATTGCGATTTCAACTCTCATGTCGCGGCCGAGATTGATCAGGACCGCTGGGCGCGTGCCTATCTGAGCGAGATAGAAAGGGTCAGCGCCGAAACCTCGGGTCGGGTGTTGAACACGGTCTTTTTCGGCGGTGGCACTCCGTCGCTTATGAACCCGACGCTTGTCGCGGCGATCCTCGACAAGATCCGGACGAGTTGGCCCACAGCCAATGATATGGAGATCACGCTGGAGGCCAATCCCGGTTCGGTCGAGGCAACGCGGTTCCGCGCCTACGCAGACGCCGGGGTCAATCGGGTGTCGATGGGGATACAAGCGCTGAACGATGCCGATCTGAAGCGCCTGGGGCGGCTGCATTCTGTGGCCGAGGCCCGGGCGGCTTTCGATGTGGCACGGAATGCCTTTGCCCGGGTCAGCTTCGATCTGATTTACGCACGGCAGGATCAGGATCTGGCGGGCTGGCGGCGGGAATTGAAGGAAGCGGCCGCGATGGCCGTTGATCATATCTCGCTCTATCAGCTGACCATCGAAGATGGCACCGCTTTCGGCGCACGCCATGCCGCGGGCGGGTTACGAGGCCTGCCGGACGACGATCTGTCTGCCGATATGTATCTGGAAACACAGGATATTCTTTCTGATCTCGGCATGCCTGCCTATGAGGTGTCGAACCATGCACGGGAGGGCTGTGAAAGCCGTCACAACATGATCTACTGGCGCTATGGTGATTATGCCGGGATCGGTCCGGGCGCGCATGGGCGGTTGACCTTGGGCGGGCAGAGATGGGCAACGGAAACACCACTCTCCCCTGCCCGCTGGCTGGATCAGGTTGAGCAGTCCGGTCACGGGGAAGTGCCGAGGCAGGTGGTGCCGCTGGCCGATCAGGCCGGTGAATACCTGATGATGTCACTGCGACTGGCCGAGGGTACGGATACCGCCAGGTTCGCGGCACTTGCAGGACAAAAGATTGACGCTGCCACCCTTGTCAGACTGGCTGATCTTGGGATGATCGAACAGTCGGGGCATCGCATCCGGGCCACACCAGCGGGCCGCGCCGTTCTGAATTCTGTAATCAGAGAGCTTCTGCCATGATCCGGTCGTTCTGGCTGATCGGGGGCGGGCTTGCCCTGGCGTTCGGTGCGATAGGAATATTCCTGCCGCTGCTGCCGACGGTTCCCTTCCTCCTGCTCGCCGCGTTCTGTTTCGCGCGCGGGTCGGAACGACTTCACGATTGGCTGTTGTCACATCCGGTATTCGGACCGCCCATTGAAAACTGGCGCGACCGTGGGGCAATCGGGCGGAGGGCGAAATGGGCGGCGACGATTTCGATTCTGGCGGCCTTTATGTTGGCGGCTCTGTTCGGCGCGCCCCTGCCCGCCCTGATCATTCAGGTTATCGTTCTGGGCTGCGTCAGCATTTTCATCTGGACCCGTCCGGATGGCTAAACTTGGGCACTAGCGAGTCGTGCTCAGTACCTGACAAAGCTCATCAAGTTCATCCAGGGTTTTGTAGGTAATGACAAGGTGACCGCCATCATGGCCCTTGTGGTCTATGACAACCTTCATCTTCAAATGGGCTGACAGGTCCTGCTCCAGCACGCGGGTATCAGCGTCCTTTTCCGGACGGGTCGTGCGAGGCGCGGGTTTTTTCGCGGGGGCTTTTGTCAGCCGCTCGGTTTCGCGAACCGACAACCCCTTGGCGATGACTTGCCGCGCCAGTTCCACCGGGTTTTCGGTTGTCACCAGAGCCCGGGCGTGACCCGCAGTCAGCTTACCTTCACGCAGCCAGCTTTGCACCTCGGCGGGCAGAGTCAAAAGACGCAATAGGTTGGCGATATGGCTGCGGCTTTTCGACAGGCCCTCGGCGATCTTTTCCTGCGTATGGCCAAAACGATCCATCAACTGACGGTAACCCAGCGCCTCTTCGATAGCATTGAGATCAGCGCGCTGGATGTTTTCGATGATCGCGACTTCAAGAACCTCTGTATCGCTGAATTCGCGGATCAGGACGGGGACGTCGTGAAGCTGTGCCATCTGCGCTGCACGCCAGCGGCGTTCGCCCGCGACAATCTCATAACTATTTGATTTTCTTGGGTTAATTCTGACAATCAGTGGCTGGATAATACCCTTGGCCTTGATCGAGGCGGCCAATTCCTCCAGCGCTTCCGGGGCAAAATCGCGGCGCGGCTGGTCCGGGTTCGGTTCCAGCTTTTCAACCGGCACACGCGTATCTGCGCGGCGCGTAGCTGCATCGCCGCGCTCTTCCGCCTGATCCAGATGAACATCTGCCATCAAGGCCGACAGGCCGCGCCCAAGACCCCGACGTTCCGATTTCTTGTCAGCCATTTCTGCCCCCTGTCAGGTCTTTTTTCCGTGTTGCTCAAGCATTTCCAGCGCCAATGCCCGGTACGCCATGCTGCCCTTGGACATCGTATCATAGGTCAGAACCGGAACCGCGTAGGACGGCGCTTCGCTCAAACGGACATTGCGCGGCACAACCGTCTTATAGACCAGATCGCCCAGATTGGCCCTGGCATCCGCCTCAACCTGAGTCGAAAGGTTGTTGCGACTGTCATACATGGTCAGCAGAACGCCTTCGATCCGCAGATCGCGGTTCGCCGATTGCCGGACCTGACGTATTGTCAGCATCAACTGCGACAACCCTTCCAGCGCATAGAATTCCGCCTGAAGCGGCACCAGAACGGAATGCGCGGCCACCATAGCGTTGACGGTCAGAAGGCTGAGGGATGGCGGGCAGTCGATCAGTATGTAGTCGAAGTCAAAGAAATCAACCGCCGGCTGCCGCAATGCGTCATGCAGAAGAAAGCTGCGCTTTTCGTTGGCGACAAGCTCAATATCCGCTGACGAAAGGTCGGTCGTCGCTGGGCAGATCCACAGCCCTTCGACCTTGGTCGCCCGGATCACGTCCATAAGTTCTGCCTCTTCCAGAAGCAGGTCGTAGGTTGTCAGTTCGCGGCTGGCCGGTTCAACCCCAAGCCCCGTCGATGCATTGCCCTGAGGGTCAAGATCGACGAGCAGAACGCTCATGCCATCCTCTGCAAGGGCGGCCGCCAGGTTGATGGTGGTGGTGGTTTTACCCACGCCCCCCTTCTGGTTGGCGACGGCGATGATTCTTGGCCCCGGCGGACGGGTCGGATCAGACACGCGAGATACCTCCGATGGTCAGAACAGTAGCGCCGGGTTCCGTCACGCTATCGTTGTTCTGATAGGAAAATCGCCATGATTCAAGTGCTTGACTAACTTCTTCGCGCCATGCCGTGCCCTTCGGGAATATGGCCATTCCCTCTGGTGCAAGATGGCGCTCGGCGAAGCCCAACAGCCGGTCCAGCGGGGCCAGTGCCCGCGCGGTCAGGACATCGGCGTGAAGCGGGGCAACTGCTTCAATTCGTTCGGAAAGTACCGTGACATCTATACCGGTTTCGCGGGCGACGGTTGACAGAAATGTCGCTTTCCTCTGATCACTTTCCACAAGGGTAACTTTGGTCGCCGGACGCTCATCAGCCCCAACGATCGCAACAACGAGGCCGGGAAAACCACCGCCGCTGCCCAAATCCGCCCAAATCCGCGCCGTATCCGGAGCCAGATCGAAAACCTGCACCGAATCGCGAAAATGGCGGTCCCAAAGCGAATCGAGCGTCGATCGCGCCACGAGGTTGATGGCAGGATTCCATTTTCGCAACAGGCCTTCATAAAGCGCCAGTCTTTCGGATGTTTCACGTGAAACACTCCGCCCACCCAATAGCGACATGGCGTCCATCATCCCGTGTCGCGAAACCGCGCGGCACGACGAAGCGCGGCCAGAATGAGTGTCAGCGCCGCCGGCGTCATTCCATCCACCCGCCCCGCGTGTGCGAGAGTTTCGGGCCGGGCGCGCATCAGCTTGTCACGCAGTTCGTTCGAAAGCCCGGATAGTTCGGAATAGTCGAATTCCCAAGGAATTTCATGGGCTTCATCACGCTTCATCGCAGCTACATCCGCCTGTTGCCGCTCGATATAGGTGGCATAGGTCGCGTCACGCTTAAGCTGTTCCTTGATGTCAGAAGACAGACCCACCAGATCTGGCTGCGCCAGTTCAAGCTGCTCAAACCCCACATCCGCAAAGCTCAGAAGGGTGAAGCCGGACCGCCTTTGTCCGTCCTGACCGACCGTAATGCCATGCTTTGCCGCCTCTCGCGGTGTGAGGGTCAGCTGATCAAGCGCTTCGCGACCAGCGATCAGAGCGTCCATCTTCTGCGAAAAGGCTGCCCGGCGTTGTTCGCCAGCACAGCCGATCTCCATCGCGAGAGGCGTCAGGCGTTGATCGGCATTGTCCGCCCGCAGGGAAAGCCGAAACTCTGCCCGCGATGTGAACATGCGATAGGGCTCGGTAACGCCGCGCGTAACGAGATCGTCGATCATGACGCCAATATAGCTTTGGGACCGGGCAAAGGTCACGACCTCTTGCCCCGTTACCGCCCTGGCCGCATTCAGCCCTGCCACCAGACCTTGCGCCGCGGCTTCCTCATATCCTGTGGTGCCGTTGATCTGGCCCGCAAGATATAGACCGCTTACCCCCTTTACTTCTAAAGTCTGGGACAGTGCGCGGGGGTCGACATAGTCGTATTCGATCGCGTAGCCCGGTTGCACGATCCGGACATTCTCCAGCCCGGCGATGGACCTGACATAGGCATCCTGTACGTCCTCTGGCAGAGAGGTGGAGATGCCGTTCGGATAGACCGTAGTGTCATCCAGTCCTTCCGGCTCCAGAAATACCTGATGGGATGTCTTGTCAGAAAACCGGACGATCTTGTCTTCGATCGATGGACAGTAGCGGGGGCCGACACCTTCGATATAACCACCATACATCGCCGAACGGCTCAGATTATCCCGAATAATTTCATGTGTTTGCTCATTCGTATGGGTGATGCCGCAACTGATCTGCCGCGCGAACGGACGGGTGTTGAGAAAGGAAAACAGGGTCGGGTCATCATCACCCGCCTGCGCATCCAGCGCGTCCCAATTGATCGTACGACCGTCAAGCCGTGGCGGTGTTCCGGTTTTCAGCCGCCCGAGTGGCAAACCAAGATCATCAATTCGTTCTGCAAGCCTGACCGAAGGCCTGTCGCCCATACGACCGCCCGGGCGACTTACATCGCCGATGTGAATCACACCTCTCAGAAATGTCCCCGAGGTCAGAACCACCGCAGGTGCCGAAACCTCGTGGCTCGCATCAAGGACCACACCGGTGATTCGATTTCCATCGATGCGCAGATCGGTGACCTCGCCTTCAATGATCGTCAGGTTCTGCTGTCGTTCGGTTTCCGCCAGCATGGTTTCACGATAGATTTTCCGATCTGCTTGTGCTCGTGGGCCTTGTACCGCCGGGCCCTTGCGTCTGTTCAGAAGCCGAAACTGGATACCGGCCTGATCCGCAACGCGGCCCATGACGCCGTCCATTGCATCAATTTCGCGAACAAGGTGCCCCTTGCCAAGCCCACCAATCGCTGGATTGCAGGACATCACACCAATCGTATCCCGACGCAGCGTTACCAGCGCGGTGTTCGCGCCAAGACGGGCCGCGGCATGCGCAGCCTCCGTCCCGGCATGCCCGCCGCCGACGACAATAACATCAAAATGTTTCACGTGAAACACTCCTTACTTACCGATACAGAAACTCGCGAAAATCTCATCGAGAAGATGTTCAACATCAACCCGACCAACGAGAGAATCCAGTGCCCGGATACCACGCCGCAGTTCTTCGGCCGCAAGCTCATACCGATCCGGCCCCTGCTCTACCTCATTCCTCGCTGATTCCATAGCGCTGATCGCAGCCCGGATGGCGGCCTTGTGCCGGTCCCGCGTAATCACCCCTGCACGCGTCGCCCTGCGCGACAACCGGTCCTCGACGGCGGAGATCAAATCCCTCAGCCCCTCACCTGTCTTGCCTGATACCGACAGTATCCGCCCGCTATGATCAGAACCAAGATCCGCCTTTCCCCGCACCACGATGTCGTCCGGATCAGGTTCCAGCATCGGGATGTCATCGC
Source organism: Albidovulum sp. (assembly GCF_049646345.1). GTDB lineage: Bacteria > Pseudomonadota > Alphaproteobacteria > Rhodobacterales > Rhodobacteraceae > Albidovulum. The sequence goes on from NZ_JBARVQ010000284.1 coordinate 32,274, forward strand.
CATCCAGCAGGAAGATCCGCAGATCCGCATCACGCGCCCGCGTCACCGCACGATCCACGCCGATACTCTCGACGCTATCCTGCGTTTCGCGCAGCCCCGCCGTATCCAGAAGCGTTACGGCCAGGCCTGCGATATCCATCCGGACCTCGATCACATCGCGCGTGGTTCCCGCCACTTCGGATGTAATCGCTGCGTCCCGCCCCGCAAGCGCGTTCAGAAGCGTCGACTTTCCAGCGTTAGGCCGACCGACTATTGCAACCTCAAACCCGTCGCGAATGCGTTCAGCAACGCCGAAACCATCGAGCTGAAGCACAAGATCTTGTGTGGATTTATCAATTAACCCCAACACCTCGGGCGTTACATCAACCGGCACATCCTCATCAGCAAAATCGATCACCGCTTCAATCAAGGCCGCCGCACGGATCAGATTGCGGCGCCAAAGCTCAGCACTTTCCCCCACCGCGCCAGAGAGAACCCGCAAAGCCTGTTTGCGCTGCGCTTCGGTTTCCGCCTCGATCAGGTCGGCAAGACCTTCGACCTGCGCTAGGTCCAGCCGTCCGTTTTCCAACGCACGCCGGGTGAATTCACCGGGCTCTGCCGGTCGCAACCCCGCCTGAACTGACAAAGCGCCGAGGACAGCGCTTACCGTCGCCGTGGCACCATGGACATGAAGCTCAGCCGATTCCTCTCCGGTAAAGCTCGCGCCAGCCGTGAAGACAAGAACGATCGCCTCGTCCAGCACGTCACCCTTGCAGGTCAATCGCCGCAATCCTGCCCGGCGCGGTTCCGGCAGATCACCCGCCAGATCGCGGACCGAGGCCCAGGCGCGCGGCCCCGAAATCCGGATGACAGAAACGCCAGCCTTACCCCGCGCAGACGCCAGGGCATAGATCGTGTCCATAGCGGTAGCCTATTGTTTCAGAACAATATGTCAGGCGTTCATAGAATCGAAGAACTCCGAGTTGCTCTTCGTCTGTTTGAGCTTGGAGATCAGGAATTCGATCGCATCCGTCGTGCCCATCGGGTTCAGGATACGGCGCAGGACATAGGTCTTCTGCAGGTCGTTCTTGTCGACCAGCAGGTCTTCCTTCCGGGTGCCGGACTTTAGGATATCCATCGCCGGATAAACCCGCTTGTCCGCAACCTTGCGATCCAGCACGATCTCCGAGTTACCCGTGCCCTTGAATTCTTCAAAGATCACTTCGTCCATGCGGCTGCCCGTATCGATCAGCGCCGTAGCGATAATGGTCAGCGACCCGCCCTCTTCAATATTCCGCGCGGCACCGAAGAACCTCTTTGGCCGCTGAAGCGCATTGGCGTCAACACCACCGGTCAGGACCTTGCCCGATGACGGCACGACCGTATTGAAGGCCCGGCCCAGGCGGGTGATCGAATCGAGCAGGATCACCACGTCGCGCTTATGCTCCACCAGTCGCTTGGCCTTTTCGATGACCATATCACTGACGGCAACGTGACGGGTCGCCGGTTCATCGAAGGTTGAGGAGATGACCTCACCCTTCACGCTTCGCTGCATGTCGGTCACTTCTTCCGGCCGTTCATCGATCAGCAGAACGATCAGATAGCATTCCGGATGGTTCTTCTCGATCGAATGGGCAATGTTCTGCAACAGCACCGTCTTACCCGTACGCGGCGGCGCCACGATCAGGCCCCGTTGCCCTTTCCCGATCGGTGCGACAAGGTCGATGATCCGGGCCGAGCGGTCCTTGATCGTCGGATCCTCGACTTCCATTTTCAGCCGTTCATCCGGGTAAAGCGGCGTCAGGTTGTCAAAAGCAACCTTGTGACGTGCCTTTTCCGGATCTTCGAAATTGATCTGCCGTACTTTGGTCAGGGCGAAGTAACGCTCACTCTCACCCGGCGCCCGGATCACACCTTCGATCGTATCGCCTGTCCTCAGCGAAAATTGCCGGATCATATCCGGGCTGACATAGATATCGTCGGGACCCGGCAGATAGTTTGCCTCGGGCGAGCGCAGAAACCCGAACCCGTCCTGAAGCACTTCCAACACACCGTCACCGCCGACTTCCCAGCCTTCCTCGGCATGCTCCTTCAGGATCGAGAACATCATCTCGCCCTTGCGCATGGTCGAAGCGTTCTCAATCTCCAGCTCTTCAGCCATCGAAAGCAGGTCTGCGGGGCTTTTTGCCTTCAGGTCGGCAAGGTTCAGGCGTTCAAGGGTCATAGGAAAACCGATCAATTGGGCGCGGCCTGTCAGGCGGCGCGTAAGATCATCATGGGAAATTCCCCAATCCGGACGGCGGGGTTTGTTTGCACATAGCCCCGCGAACGTCTTGAGTCAATCTTTGCTCAGAATTTCAGAATGACCGAGAAAACGATGACCACCATCAAAACCGTCGGTACTTCGTTCATAAGCCGATAGGTGCGCCCGGTCCGGGTGTTGGTTCCGGCGAGAAAGTCCTTACGCCGGTGCCCCAGCCAGTGGTGAAACCACGTCATTCCCACAACTGCCGCTGCCTTCGTCCAGGGCCAGATCTCGGACCAGACGACAATCCCCGGCGTGAAGACGAGCGCCAACCCAAAGACCCAGACGCCGATCATCGCCGGGTTCATGATCACCCGCAGAAGTTTGCGCTCCATCTCATGAAACAGGCGATCTGTTTCACTGCCTGCTTCAACCTTCTCGACGTGATAGACGAAAAGGCGGGGTAGATAAAAAATGCCGGCCATCCAGGCAATCACGGATATGATGTGCAGTGCCTTGGTCCATGGGTATATCGTCGCCAGAAAATCCGTCATCATTCCTCACCTGTCGTCATGGTCCTTTCTAAATAAAGTAAAGATAAAGAAAAGAGATGTGGTTGATGTAAGCCCTGTGGATGATGGGGATTACAGTGTTTCCGGGCAACTTTCCCACATCGGGATGGACCTGTGCAAAAACCTGTGAAAAACCGGAAGTTCTGAAAAAAGCGGATAATTAATTATATTTTTCAATATCTTATAGGACTTAAGGGCAGACAGGACATGTATAGTTCTGTCCCCGGAGCGGTCTCAGACCAGTCAGTCCACATGGACAGACCTCCCACATCCACAATGGGAGAATTCGCCTGGCACCTTGACAGAAACCCCGGTTTTCCCCCAGCAACATTGCAAGCCCCGCTTTCAACAAATTCGGCCACACCATTGCACCACCGCTTATCCACAGACCCGTCCCCATGACACTTTCAACACCCCGGCGCTTCATCCTTGCATCCGGTTCTACGATCCGGGCGCAGCTTCTGCGCAATGCCGGTCTTGGGGTTGAGGTGATACCGGCAAAGATTGACGAAGAAGCGATCCGCGCAGCCCTTGCGGCCGAGGATGCCAGCCCCCGTGATCTTGCCGACACTCTGGCCGAGATGAAAGCCCGCAAGATTTCAGACAAGCAACCCGATGCGCTGGTGCTTGGGTGCGATCAGATCCTTGAATGCCATCGCCAGGTGTTTTCAAAGCCCGCTGATCCCTCCGATGCCCGTGACCAGCTCAGCGCGCTGAAGGGACGGACCCACCGGCTGCTTTCTGCTGCGGTCATCTGCCAGGCGGGTAAACCGATATGGCGACATGTGGGTGAGGTCCGCCTGACAATGCGTGATCTCTCAGAGGCATATCTTGATGATTATGTCGCCCGTAACTGGGACAGCATTCGTGAAACCGTCGGCTGCTACAAGCTGGAGGAGGAAGGGGTGCGGCTTTTTTCCCGCATCGAGGGCGATTACTTCAACGTTCTTGGCTTGCCGCTGATCGAACTCTTGACCTGGCTCGGTATTCGGGGCGACATCGCCACATGATCGACCATCCTCGTATTCCGCTTGCCGGTGTCATCGGCTCCCCCATCGCGCATTCCAAATCGCCGCGGCTGCACAGCCACTGGCTGAAGACCTACGATATTCGTGGCTTCTACATCCCGATGGATGTTGCCCAATCCGATCTGAAAGAGGTCATCGCGACCCTTCCCAAGGCGGGCTTTGTCGGCATCAATGTCACGATCCCGCACAAGGAAACCGTGCTGGCTTTGGCCGATGTCGTGACCGACCGCGCGGCCTTGATCGGGGCGGCAAATACGCTGATCTTCCGCAAGGACGGCAGGATTCATGCTGACAATACTGATGGTTATGGCTTTATCGCCAATCTGAAGCAAAACGCGCCCGGTTGGACCGCATCCGCCGGACCCGCTGCTGTCATTGGCGCAGGTGGTGGCGCCCGTGCGGTCATCGCCTCACTGATCGAGGTTGGCGTGCCTGAAATCCGCCTTGCCAACCGCACCCGCAATCGTGCCGAGGCTTTGCGTTCGGAATTCGGGGCCAAGGTCATTGTGCATGACTGGGTGCAGGCCGGGAACATGATGGAAGACGCGACCACGGTCGTGAACACGTCCTCGCTCGGAATGGAGGGGAAACCGGAATTCCGCATCCCCCTTGATGCTTTGTCGCCAAAAGCCGTCGTAACGGACCTCGTCTACACGCCACTGCGCACCACGCTTTTGGAAGAGGCGGCTGCGATTGGCTGTGTGACAGTCGACGGCCTTGGTATGCTTCTGCATCAGGCAGCCCCCGCTTTTGAACGCTGGTTCGGAACCCGACCCGAGGTCGATCAGGCCACGAGGGACGTGGTCCTCGGCGCATGAGCCGCCCGTTCCTGCTTGGTCTGACGGGCTCGATCGGCATTGGCAAATCCACCACTGCCGCAATGTTCGCCGATGAAGGTGTACCGGTCTGGGATGCAGATGCTGCCGTCCACCGGCTTTACGCAAAGGGCGGCGCGGCGGTTCCGGAAATCGCAGCCCTTTGCCCAGAAGCGATCGTTGATGGCGCGGTGGACCGCGCTGGTCTGAAAAGCTGGATTGCCCGCGACCCGGCGGCCCTTTCCAGGATCGAAGCCGTTGTCCATCCGCTCGTCGCCGCAGATCGTGCGGCCTTTATCGCCAACAGTACCGCGCCGCTCGTCGTGCTCGACATGCCGCTGCTTTTTGAAACTCGGGCGGACGCGATGATGGACGCGACCCTAGTCGTCACCGTTCCGGCCGACATCCAGCGCGACAGGGTTCTGGCGCGCCCAGGAATGACCGAAGCCCAGCTTGATACCATCCTCGCCCGCCAGATGCCTGACGCTGAAAAGCGCGCCCGCGCCACTAATGTGATTGAAACGCTCACCCTTGATGCGACCCGCGCCGCCGTGCGAAACCTGATCGCGAAGATCGGAGCAGGCCATGCGTGAAATCGTCCTCGATACCGAAACCACCGGCTTTGAACCGGCCGAAGGCCATCGAATCGTCGAGATTGGCGCGATTGAGCTGTTGAACCACATGCCGACGGGCCGTACCTATCACCAATACATCAACCCCGAACGCGGCATGCCGAAAGAGGCGTTCGATGTGCACGGTCTTGGCGATGATTTCCTGCGCGACAAACCGCTATTTGCGCAGGTGGGACAGGCTTTTCTGGATTTCATCGGCGGGGATTCCCGGCTGGTGATCCACAATGCCAGCTTCGATATAAAATTCCTGAATGCAGAGCTTGGCTGGGCCAATCTGCCGGTCCTGCCAATGGACCGCGCCCTTGACACCGTCGCGGTGGCGCGGCGCAAATTCCCCGGTTCGCCCGCATCGCTTGACGCGCTTTGCCGTCGTTTCGGCATCGACAATTCCGCCCGCGAAAAACACGGCGCTCTGCTGGACAGTGAGCTTCTGGCCGAGGTCTATCTTGAGCTGATCGGCGGGCGGCAGCCGGATTTTGGTCTGTCCTCGAATTCCTCAACGCAGGAAAATACCACGACGACGACATGGCGCCCCTCACCGCGTCCCGCCCAGCTTCCCCCAAGGATGACCGAGGCCGAACAATCGGCGCATGGGGCCTTTGTCGACAGCCTTGGCGATGCGGCGATCTGGAAGCGGTTCGGTTAGATACCCGTCGCCCGCAAGACGACGCCGACGGTCCTGAACAGGATCGACAGGTCGGTGAAAAGGCTGATCTGGCCAGAGTAATCCTCGTCAAAGAGCGCACGTTCGCTGAAAGACCCCCGGTTGCGACGCCCGACCTGCCATAACCCGGTGATACCCGGACGCATCAGGTAATAGCTCGCCCCGCAGAGCCTGCTTTCATATTGCGCCCGCTGTTCGGGCAGAAAGGGACGGGGGCCGACAAGGCTCATCTCGCCCATAAGAACATTCCAAAACTGGGGAAGCTCATCAAGACTGGTCTTGCGCAGGATCGCGCCGAACCGCGTCACGCGCGGATCGCGGGCCAGTTTCTGCGTTTGCCGCCATTCCTGTTCCAGCAGCGGGTTGTCGCGCAGGATCGATTCCAATGCCCTGTCGGCGTCCGGCACCATCGTGCGGACCTTCCAGCACCGAAAGACCTGTCCGTCCCGGCCAATCCGAAGCTGGGAATAGATCGGATTTCCGCCGAACAGGGCGGTCAGCCCCAGAATGACACCAAGGATCGGCACCACGATCGGCGCCATCAGAAGAACAAGAAGAACATCGAGAACCCGTTTCCCATGCGTGGCATAGATACCCGGACGGGGGCAGACGACCGCGTCGTCACGAAACTCAAATAGTGGGGCGGCCATCAGGCAAACTCCCTTCCCTGGTTGCGCCGGGCCACCCCAAGCCCGGTCTTTCCGCCAAGGTAGAGAGCGAATGGTTACGGATCTGTTAAGCTTAAATCCGAAGCATTGCACAGCCGTATCTGTAAAATAATATATTTAATATCAATAACTTAGTGATACAAAATAGTTAACGTCCGATGGTCTTTGCCATCTCAGACAAACCGGCTCCACAGATTCTCCAGCCGTTCCTGGCGGCCGGATTGCGGCTTTGGATCGATTCCCTTCGACAGAACGAGATCCGAAATTTCGGCCAGCCCGTTCTCCAGCATCGCCTTACTATCGGCCCGGTCCCAACCGGAATAACGTGCCTCGCGGGCACGTTCGAGCGCGCCGTCCTCCAGAAGCGCCGCCGCCGCCTTCAAGGACCGCGCGCAGACATCCATTGCGCCCACATGGGCGAGGATCAGATCCTCGGGATCAAGGCTCTGACGCCGCAATTTCGCATCGAAATTCGTGCCACCGGTCGTGAAGCCGCCCGTTCGCAGGATCTCATAGTAAGCCCGCGCGGTTTCCGGCACGCTGTCGGGGAACTGGTCGGTGTCCCAGCCGGATTGATAATCATTGCGGTTCATGTCGATCGACCCGAAGAGGTCAAGCGACGCGGCCAGTGCAATCTCATGTTCGAACGAATGCCCGGCAAGGATCGCATGGCCCTGTTCGATGTTGACCTTCACTTCATCCTCAAGCCCGAACCGCTTGAGGAACCCATAGACGGTCGCAACATCGTAGTCGTATTGATGCTTCGATGGTTCTTGCGGCTTCGGTTCGATCAGGATCGCGCCCTTGAAGCCGATCTTGTGTTTGTATTCGACAACCATCTGCAGGAACCGACCGGCCTGCTCGACCTCACGCTTCAGATCGGTATTGAGCAAGGTCTCATAACCTTCGCGCCCACCCCACAACACATAGTTCTGCCCGCCCAGCCTGTGGGTTGCATCCATGCAGGATTTCACCGTCGCGGCGGAATAGGCGAAAACCTCAGGGTCCGGATTGGTCGCGGCACCTGACATGAACCGGCGATGGGAAAAGAGGTTCGCCGTGCCCCAGAGCAGACGGGTGCGATGCGTTTCCATCTTTTCGGCGAAATAATCGACGATCTCTTCGAGGTTGCGCAGGCTTTCGGCGAAGGTCGCGCCTTCGGGGCGCACATCGGCATCATGGAAACAGAAGAAGGGCGCGCCGAGGATGTCGAACATCTCGAACGCCACATCGGCCTTCAGCCGAGCCAGATCCATTCCGTCACCGAACCAGGGCCGTTCAAATGTCTGCCCACCAAAGGGATCACCGCCGGGCCATGCGAAGCTGTGCCAATAGGCGACAGCAAAGCGCAGATGATCCTCCATCCGTTTGCCCATGACCATCTCATCGGGGTTGTAGTGGTGGAAGGCGAATTCGGTGTCGCTGTCCGGACCCTCATAGCGAATGTGCGGGATATCTTTGAAGAAGTCTGTCATGTCAGTCCCTTGATGGCAGATGCGGCGGCGCGGTAGCGGGCATGGCCTTCGTCAAAGGCCCCCGTCAGCACGGCCACCGGGTCGATGGTTTTGGCAATTGCCGGAGGCGTTGCGACCTCTGCGCCCGCCCCCGTCGCCGCCATGATGGCAAGGCGGGCTGCGCCGAAGGCCCCGCCATAGTCACCCGCGACCGGGACCGATACGGGTGTGCCGAGCGCTGTGGCGATGGCGGACAGCCAGTAGTCGGACTTCGACCCCCCGCCGACCGCCATCAGCCGGTCAATCTTCGTGCCGGTCGCGGCCAGCGCATCGCGGCAGTCGCGGATCGCGAAAGTGACACCTTCCAGCACAGCCCGCGTCGCGGCAACCCGGTCAGTATCATGTTCCAGCCCGATGAAAGCGCCGCGGATCGCGGCATCGTTCAGCGGCGTGCGTTCGCCGCCAAGATAGGGCAGGAATCGCGCTTTGCCCGGCGCTTTCAATCCCCCTAGACCTTCGGTCAGATCCCGGGCTTCGGCCTCGGCGATCCCGGCAAACCAGTTCAGCGCATCGGTGGCGGCAAGAATGACGCCCATCTGATGCCATTTGCCGGGAAGCGCGTGGCAGAACGTATGTACGGCCGTTGCGGGATCAGGCCGATAGCCGTCATTCGCGGCAAAAAGCACGCCCGAAGTTCCAAGCGAAACGAAGGCCTGCCCGGCCTTCACGACGCCAACCCCGATCCCGGCGGCAGCATTGTCCCCCGCCCCGCCCGCGATGATGACACCTTTCGGCAGGCCGAAGCGGTCCGCCAGTTCCGGGCGCAGTGTACCCGACTGCGCGGAACCTTCGACCAGCCGGGGCATGGCGCTGCGGTCCAGTCCGGTCGCGGTCAGCAGATCGTCAGACCAGTCGCGCTTACCGGTATCCAGCCAGCTTGTCCCGGCCGCATCCGACATTTCGGCGACATGATCGCCGGTCAGCCACAGCCGCAGATAATCCTTGGGCAGCAGCACCTTCGCCACCTTGGTGAACAGCGCGGGCTCATGGTGCCTGACCCAAAGCAGCTTTGGCGCGGTGAAGCCGGGAAAAATGATATTGCCGGTCAAAGCGCGGAACTTCGGATCGGCATCCAGCTCTGCGGCCTCGGCGTGCGCACGTGTATCGTTCCAAAGAATGCAGGGGCGCAGTACATCATCGGCACCGTTCAGCAACACCGCGCCATGCATCTGGCCTGAAAGGCCGACGCCCCGGATCGCCCTTCGAAGCTCTGACGGAATAGCGTTCAACACCGCTTCGGCGGCCACGATCCAGTAGGCGGGCGATTGTTCCGACCAACCCTCATGCGGCCGCGATACTGTCAGCGGTGCGGTGGCTTCGGCCACGATCCCTTGGGCATCGTCGATGACAACGCCCTTCAGGCCCGACGTTCCCAGATCGAGCCCGAGATACATCAGGCGGCCTTTTCCGGCTCTTTGCCAAGAATGATCATGCCGAGGATATCCTCATCCGTGACCTCGTTCACATTGACCGTGCCCACCAATTGACCGTTCTTCATCACGCTCGCCCGGTCGCAAAGCTTCATCACGTTGTGGATGTCATGCTCGATCAGGAAAATGCCGAGGCCCTGCGCCTTCAGCTCTTCGATCAGTTCCGCCACCATCTGGGTTTCATGCGGGCCAAGTGCGGCGGTCGGTTCGTCCATAATCAGGATGCGGGCATTGAAATAGACCGCGCGGGCGATGGCAACCGACTGGCGCTGACCGCCCGAAAGCGCCGAAACCGGCACGTTGAACTTGCGGAAGTTCGGGTTGAGCCGCGCCATGATCTTGCGTGTCTCGGCCTCCATCCGCACATCGTCGACAAGGCCGCGGGGCGATACAAGCTCACGGCCAAGGAACAGGTTCGAGGCGGCGTCGAGGTTGTCGGCCAAAGCCAGCGTCTGATAGATCGTCTCGATATTGTAAGACCGCGCATCGCGGGGGTTTTCGATCAGGGCCTTTTCGCCGTTGATGTAAACCTCACCGCTATCGGCCTGATAGGCACCCGACAGGCATTTGATCAGCGTCGACTTGCCCGCGCCATTGTGGCCAAGAAGGCCGACAACTTCACCGGGATAAAGATCGACGGTGACATGATCGACAGCCTTGATGCCGCCGAACGAGATAGAGATGTCGCGAAGCTCAACAAGGGGTGTTCCACGATCGGTCATAACTGTTCCCCTCACTTCGATTTGCTGCGGTAAAGTTTGTCGAGATAGACAGCGAAGACGAGCACCGAGCCGACGACCACCTGCTGGATTGCCGCATCGAACCCGATCAACACCATGCCGGTCTGAAGGCTCTGCATCACCAGCGCGCCGATGATCGCGCCATAGATCGTTCCGATCCCGCCGCCGAGCGATGTGCCGCCGATGACGGCAGAAGCGATAACGTAAAGCTCGTCCAGAGTACCGAGCGCGTTGGTCGCCGAATTGAGACGCGCCGAGGCGACGACCGAGGAGAGCCCGGCAAGGAACCCCATCAGCGCGAAGATCTTCACGGTCATCCAGCGGGTATTGATACCCGCGAGTTCCGCCGCCTCCGGGTTGCCGCCAATGGCAAAGACATAGCGGCCAAAGCGGGTGCGGGTCATCAGGAAGGTCATCACGATGCCGACCGCGATCAGGATCAGGACCGGGATTGCGAAACCATGGCTGATGAACAGCCCGCCCTCGGGCACTTCAATGGCGTTGCGTTCGGCATATTGCTTCACGATGCCTTTTGGCCAGGGATAGGAATTGACCAGCAGCACCGCGCCCAGAACGATGCCGCAACCTATGAGGCCCAGAAAGGCCTCGGCCCAGACGGGCCGCAGCGGAAATTCGAACTTACGGCGCTGGGAGCGGCCATGCAGGATCAGATAGACGATGCCGACACAGGCCAGCAGGCCGACAATCCAGCTTCCGACCGCGCCAACCGCGCCGTAAGGACCGCCGCCCAGCAGGGCAAAGGTGGAATCGACCGGCGAAATCGTCTCACCCCGCGCGACGAGGAAGGCAGCACCCCGCCAGACCAGAAGCCCGCCAAGAGTTACGATGAAGGCCGGGATGCCTCGATAGGCGATCAGCCAGCCATGAAAGGCGCCGACCGCCGTACCAAGTGCGAGCCCGCAGAGGATCGCGATGATCCAGATCAGCGGATGACCGAGGCCTAGGAATTGCGGCAGGATCTGAACCTGCATCACCCCCATGACGATAGCGCAAAAGCCAAGGATCGAGCCGACCGACAGGTCGATATGCCGGGTCACGATCACCAGAACCATGCCCGTCGCCATGATCCCGATGGAAGCGGTCTGCACCGACAGGTTCCACAGGTTCCTGGGCGTCAGGAACGCGCCGAAGCCGCTCTTGAAATAGCCGTAGAAATGAAAGCCGATCCAGATCAGCAGCAGCGCGCCAACCATGCCAAGAAGGCGGGTATCAAGCTCGGTCGCGCGAAGGAAACGGGCAATCGGCCCTTCCTGAGCGGCCTGCGCTCCGGCGTTCGGGGTGGTGGAGGATGTCTGGGTCATGTCCTTATCCAGCTATGGCGAAAGGATGCGGGTAAAGAACCCGCTTGTTGAGACTGACAATGGTCGTCGGGACGAGATGCGCGAAAGCTCTGCGGCTTTGTTCGCGCTGGTAGTGCCCGGCGCGTGAACGCCGGGCACGAAAGTCAGGATCAGCAGCCTGCGACGCCGTCCATCGCACCTTCGCAAGCCTGCTCTTTCGAGATGTGGCCAGCATCAATGGCGACGTTCAGGTTGTCCTTGGTGACCGGGGTCGGTGCAAGGAAGATGGCGTTCATTTCAACACCCTTCTCACCACCCGACCACTTCACCGCACCGTCGATGGCGCTCATCTCGGCACCACCTGCAAGCGCCACGGCGATATCGGCCGCTGCCTTGCCAAGTTGACGCGAATCTTTCCAGACCGACACGGTCTGGGTGCCACGTGCCACGCGGTTCAATGCGGCAAGATCACCGTCCTGCCCGCCGACCGGGATGTTCAGACCCTGCGCCGAAAGCGCGGCAATGACGCCACCGGCCATGCCGTCGTTTTCGGACAGAACCGCGTCGACCTCGTTGTTCGCGGCGGTCAGGATCTGCTCCATGTTCTTCTGGGCATTGTCCGGCTTCCAGCCATCGGTAAAGCTTTCACCGACGATCTTGATCGTGCCTGCGTCAACATCGGCACCGATGACTTCCATCATGCCTTCCAGAAGGAACAGCGCGTTCGGGTCGCCCTTGTCACCTTTGATGATGGCGTAGTTGCCTTCGGGCTGCGCGGCCTTGACGGTTTCGGCGATGATGCGGCCGACGCCCTTGTTGTCGAAGGTCAGATAGAAGGCGCGGTCATCCTCGATCAGGCGGTCATAACCAACGACCGGAATGCCTTCGGCCGCGGCTTTGTCGAGCGCGGGGCCGATCGCGTCCTTGTCGACTGACAGGATCACCAGCGCTTCGGCGCCTTGCGTGATCAGCGCCTCGATATCGGTCAACTGCTTGGCGGCCGAGTTCTGCGCATCGGATGAGATATAGGTGGCACCGGCGGCTTCCAGCGCGGCTTTCATCGCCGCTTCGTCGGTCTTCCAGCGCTCTTCCTGGAAGTTGGACCAGCTGACGCCCACGGTCTGGGCAAGCGCGGATGTGGCGAAACCGGCCGTCAGGGCGACGGCCGCGAGAATGGCTTTATGCATTTTTTCCTCCCGTTGACGGGCCATGACGCCCGGATCGGCGGATTCGCCGAACTTTCCCTAGGCTGCCGCTATTAAATTCGCTTGTCAAATTAAAAACACTGGTCCAAACTGTGATATGGGAAGAAATCTACCAAAATTGCCCTTGGATGTCCATTGATTGGCTGAATCCACATGAGTTCAGGTAGATTTAAGTTAAGTGAGCTAATTAATGTCGGATCACGACTCTCGGAATGGTCATCGCATGGGTCCGGACATGTACGGATGCGGCCCGCTGATTCCCGCCTTGTCGGAAACCGCCCGCCCTCTCCGCCAGCAGATCTTTGAACGGGTGCGTGCCGCTGGATTCATTCCGAGGGTACAGGTCGCGAAAGAGCTTGCCATCAGCCCGGCCACGGTAACGACGCTGACGTCAGAGCTTATGGAAATGGGGCTGGTCGAGGAGATTGCCACGCCACGTGACGGGGAAAGTGGCCGTGGCCGTCCGGCCGTGGCTTTGGGCGTCAGGCCCGATGCGCATCTGGTTGCTGGGATTAAACTCTCGGACCGGGAAAACACCGCTGTTATCGTCGATTTCGCCGGGAACCTTGTTGCTGATCTTGCGATCCCGCATCAACCGGGGGCGATGGAGCTTACTGACCTTGTGTCCCTGACCGCCGATTTGGTCGATCAGATCTGTCTCAGGGCCGGGATCGGTCGATCGCAACTCAGCGCTATCGGCCTTGGCGTGCCGGGCTTTGTCGATGCTGCTGCGGGTATCGCGCATTGGTCGCCACTTTTGTCCGGGCGTCATGTTCCCCTCGCGCAAGCACTGTCCGCCCAACTGGGCCTTCCGGTTCATATCGACAACGACGCTAATCTGGTGACGCTGGCCGAGCTGTGGTTCGGTGCCGGACGGTACCTGTCCGACTTCGCCGTTGTCACCATCGAACATGGCGTCGGCATGGGCTTTGTCCTGAACCACCGTATCTATCGCGGGGCGCAAGGTCTTGGGATGGAGTTAGGCCATACCAAGGTCCAGCTCGACGGGGCACTCTGCCGGTGCGGTCAGCGTGGCTGTCTTGAGGCCTATGTCGCCGATTATGCCCTCGCGCGTGAGGCGACCACGGCGCTCAACTGGACCAATCGCGAAAACCGCTCAATCAACATCCTTCTGGAAAGCCTCTATGACCATGCGAAGGCGGGAAATCAGGCGGCACGGTCGATCTTCCACCGGGCCGGGCGGTTCCTGGCCTTGGGCCTTGCAAATGTGGTGAACCTGTTCGATCCGGAACTGATCATCTTGTCGGGCGAACGGATGCGATACGATTACCTCTATGCCAATGAGACGCTGGCTGAGATCAAGGCGCTGGCTCTGAATACCGGCCGTCCGGCGCCAAAGATCGAAATCCACGCCTGGGGCGACCTGCTTTGGGCGCATGGCGCGGCGGCCCTTGCGCTTTCGGCAGTGACCGAAGGGCTGCTCGCCCCGGCGCGCGAGATTGCTGCGCGATGAAGTCACTCATTCCCGCGCTGGTTTTCGCATTTTCGGCCTGTGCAGAGCCTGTTTTTGTCGACCGGGCGGCGGGCCTTTCCATGCGCCATGTTTATGACGGCGGATGGGAACACTTTGTCGGTGGGGGTGTTGCGGTATTGGATTGCAACGGCGATGACCGGCCCGACCTCTTTGCCGCAGGCGGCGAAAATCCTGCCCGGCTGTTCGTTAACATAACGGTCGGACCCGGCGCGCCGATTACATTCACCGAAGGTACACCATCGGACATCCGTGGAACGACGGGCACCTATCCGTTGGATATCGACGGCGACGGCTTCCTCGATATTGCGGTACTCAGGGTCGGCCCGGACATGCTACTGCGCGGCGGCCCGGACTGCAGCTTTACCGATGCCTCCTCCGAATGGGGTTTTCATCCGCGCGACGCCTGGACCACGGCCTTTTCCGCGATATGGGAACAGGGGCAGTCCCTGCCCACCCTCGCCTTCGGCCATTACGTCGATCGCGCCAATCCCGATGGGCCGTTCGAGGCTTGTGACACCTCCGATCTCTATCGCCCCGATGGCAATGTGTATGGAACACCCGAAATCATCGCGCCCGGTTTTTGCGCGCTGTCGATGCTGATATCCGACTGGCAACGCAAGGGCGATCCGGAACTGCGCATCTCCAACGACCGGCACTACTACGTGCGCGGCGGCTATGAGCAGATGTTCCGGCTGAACCCGCTGACCGAACACACCAAGGATTGGCCGCATGTCTCGCTCTGGGGTATGGGGATCGCCAGCCAGGACATCACCGGAGACGGGCTGCCCGAGGTGATGATGACCTCGATGGGCGACCAGCTGTTGCAGATCAACACCGGCACCGGCTTCGTCAACGCACCCTATGAGATCGGCACCTATGCCCATGTGCCATTCATCGGCGACGATGGTCGCCCCTCGACCGGCTGGCATGCGGAGTTTGGCGATATCGATAATGATGGACGGATGGATCTGTTTATCGCCAAGGGCAATGTCGACCAGATGCCGTCGAACGCGATCCACGACCCCAACAATCTGCTGATGCAGAGCGCGGACGGGAAGTTCGTCGAAAAAGCCGAAATGGCAGGCATCGCGACGACCGAGCGGTCGCGCGGCGCGGCGCTGGCTGATCTCGATGGCGACGGGCGTCTCGATATCGTGGTGATGAACCGCCGCGCGCCGATGGAGATCTGGCAGAACGCAACCACGAATACTGGCCATTGGGCCGGAATAGAGCCTGTTTCTGTTGTAAACACCCGGGCTATCGGCGCCTGGGTGGAGCTGCGCTTCGGTGATAAGGCGGAAGTACGCGAAGTGACTGTGGGCGGCGGTCACGCCGGGGGGCAGGCAGGGCCGTTGCATTTCGGATTGGGCTCAGAAACCGCAGCAGAAGTCAGAGTGATCTGGCCCGAAGGCGTTGCATCGGACTGGGTCCCGGTGCCGGTGGATCGGGTGATACGGGTTTCGCGGAACGGGACCGGGCTGACGCTCGGCCATTAACGATCAACCGGCAGTCCGCTCGGCACGGTATCCGGCACGCCCAGCCGCCCTACAATCGCACTATCATCGGTCAGCGCCTGCAAGAAAGCGACGAGGGCGTCGATCTCCTTGTCCGTCAGCGGCTTTCCGGGAAGAGCCGCGTTCTGAATGGCGGCGACCTCATCCGCGGCATCGAGGATCACCCAATCCGGTTTGGTACCATCAAGCTGCGGCAAGACAGCCTGCTTGCGGTCATAACCGCCAAGGCCCACGCCGGGATTGGCATGATGGGCGAGAAACGCACGGATATCCGTCCAGGCGCCGGCATGGCCCCATGGCCCGGTCCGCATGACATTCCTGAGCGACGGCGTGCGGAACGCATAGGCATCCTCGGCCCGGTTCGTCACCCGCATCCGCCCGATATCGCGCGAATGGCTTTCGAACCGCTCGGCCTTGCCGGGGCCGATCTGCGGCTCGCCTATGGCGTGGAAACCCTGATCGGTCTGGAACTTACCCGAATGGCAGGCGCTGCAACCGGCTTCGCCATAGAACAGCGCCAATCCGGCATCTTGTTCATCTGAAAGCTTACCCTCGCCCCTCAGCATCCGGTCAAACGCGGAATTGTCAGCCCGCCATTCGAATTCCACGAAGGCCGCAATGGCGTTTGAAATGTCGGTGAAGGCGATATCCTTCCCGGCCGCAATTTCGGGATAGGCGTCACTGAACATGTCCCGATAGGCCGGAATCGCTGCGATACGTTGCGAAATGATGTCCCACGCCCCACCCTCGCCAGTGATCCGGCCGCTGCGCACCGCCTTGGCGACATCGTTTTCTTGATAATGCCCGGCCATTTCATCGGGCGAGAGAACCGGGAACATCGTCTGGGCCGACAGGATCGAGGCAAAGCCTGCGACCATCTCATCCTCAAGCGGCGTTCTCAGACCGGTAGGCCGCGACGGATCGGCCTCAATCCGGCCGTCATGGAACATCACCGTGAATTCGCGCGCGCCCAGATTGAACAAAGCGGGCGCGTTGCGGGGGATGCGCTGTTCGGGCAGGTTATCCGGATCGACGTGGCGGTCGGGGCCAAGCCCGATCCCGCCTTCACCCAGCCCCAGAGACAACCCGTCAGAGGTGGCGAAACGCGGATGGTGACAGGTCGCACAGGAAATATTGCGGTTCCCCGACAGGATCGGATCATAGAACAGAAGCTGACCCAGCCGCGCTTCGGCCTCAATCACCGGCAGGTAATCGCCATCGGTGATAGCGGCGGGTATTTCCGCCAAAGCGGGTCCGGCAATGACGGCAAGGATCAGGGAAATGCGCATGGTTTACCTCCGACTGGGCAAGCTTTAACCCGCAAAAAGGCTTCTGCCCAGATGGTAGCCGATGGATCGACCATTGCGGGCTGTCGGGCAACGCGCGAACATGGGCTGAGTGAGTGGAGTTGCCATGCGACGGATGTTGGACCCGAAATTCATGGTCAGCCTTGCCCGTTCGGTCTGGCACGCATCCGACGACCGGCATCTGGGGCTGATCGCGGCGGGGGTCGCGTTTTATACGATGCTCGCGATCTTTCCCGGCATGGCCGCGACAATCGCAATCTGGGGGTTCTTCGCCGATCCGGTGGTGATGCGCGATTACCTTGCCCAGATCCATGACCTGATGCCGGATGCAGCTTACGGCATCATCGAAGCCCAGTTGAATGCGCTGCTGGCGGCAAATACCTCGACTTTGGGCTGGACCACTGCGGTATCCCTCGCGGTGGCCCTTTATTCAGTGCATTCCGGGGTGTCGGCCCTGATCGCCGGGCTGAACGCAATCCATGCCAGCCGCCGGCGCAGCGGGATCATGCGGCTTGTCGGGTCCGTTATGTTGACGCTTGCGCTGATGGGGCTCTTCCTGACGGCGCTGGCCACCGTCGTCATTTTGCCGATCGCGCTCAATTTCCTGCCGCTTGGACCGGTGGCGGGGTACATCCTCGGCATTCTGCCATGGGCGGTGATGTTCGTGGTCGTGCTGATCGTCCTTGGTCTCTTTTATCGCTGGGGGCCGAACATGGATGCGCGCCATGCGTGGATTACGCCTGGTGCAGTGCTGGCCGCCCTTCTTTGGGCCGGGGCATCCATGGCGTTCTCTGTCTACCTGGCGAATTTCGGCGCCTATAACCGGGTCTATGGCTCCATCGGTGCGGTGATCGCGCTTTTGATGTGGCTCTATATCTCGGCTTACATCGTGCTGCTGGGGGCGGCGATCAATGCCGAACGCGCCCGGCTGATCCGCGATCAGTAATCCTTTTCGTAGAACAGCCCGACCCCTGTCCCGCCATCGGATTCGAGTTTACCGCGCAGCGTCACGCCGGGCCGAACATCGAGGTTGAGGTTCAGCTCGGTCTTGCCCTCACCGCCGATGGTGACATCGGTATAGACCTTTTCCGAGATGTATTTGCCGGCCCGCAATGCCGCTGTTCCATTCTCATCCGTCGTCACATCGAGGTCGTCGAGCCCGAAGGAGTTCCGCAACTTTGACACGATGCCTTCGCCGCCCTTCCCGGCCAGAGTGGCCACAGCCGAGGCGAGTTGCGCCGCCTGGAAAGGCGATAGGCTGGTCAGGCTACGGCCGAACAGCAAATGCGCGATGACCTCTTCTTCCGGCAATTCGGGTGACGACAGGAACCGGATCTCGGGCTCGGATGCTTCGCCTTCGATCACGATCGTCGCGGTGATCGTGTCGCTTTGCGATGAGGCCGAAAACCGGACATAGGGCGTCAACGCGCCCTGCAACTGCACCAGACCCTCATCCATGGTGAACCGCTTTCCAAGGATATCGAGCCGTCCGCGAATAAGCGTGAATTGGCCTGAGGGCACGATATTCGCGGTGGTGCCACCGACCTTCAATGACCCGCCCATTTCGGCATCGAGCCCGCGGCCGCGAACGAAGATCCGCTCCGGGGCCGAGATTGTCAGATCGAGCCCGTAGACCGGCCCACCCTTCTTCCCGGCGTCATCATCCTTGATCAGCCCGGCGCGTGCGCGTGTCCGGCGAACGCCCGCCGGTTCATTGACATGCGCGATCCCGTCAACCACCGAGGTTGTCCCGAACCCGGTCGAGGGAATACTAATCTCTGTCCGGCCAAGTGCCACCGCACCTTCGATCCGCGCGCCACCCCGGAAGGCACCGCGAATGGCGACCGACCCATCGACGGTGGTGTCATAAAGATCGGGATCGCGCAGCTTGACCGCATTCAGGCGCAGCGCCAGATCGCCCTCAAAGGGCGGCGTCAGCGCCACCGGGCCGGATACTTCAATCCGTCCCCCGCCCCGGACATTGGCCCCGCCCGATACCGTCGCGCGGGAATTTGCAAGGTCGGCGCTGACAATCAGATCCTGCAGCTCGATCCCGAAGGTCGGCGCAACCAGCCGCCCGCCATTGATGCCAACCCTGCCGGATAGTGAGGCAAGGCGCGGTGGACCGGACAGGCGCAGGTCGAATGAAACCGGACCTTCGACGTTGCGGGGGGCGATGAACGGGTTCAGGATCGCCGATTGCGCCCCGCCATCAATCGCCAGATCGGCGGTCTTGAAATCCTGCGCGATACTGCCATCGATCCTTGCGGTGGTTGCACCGGGGCCGGTTACACCCAAATCTACAAGGTAACGCGTGCCCTCTTCGGTAATCCGACCCTCGGCCGTCAGCGGCCCGGGAAAGCCGGGGGCGAGCAGGGCCATATTGTTCAGGCGGGCGGATAGATCGATGTGGCGGATTTCCCCTTCGCTGACCCCCTCGGCATCCAGCGACAGTTGCGGGTTCGCGATGCGCAGTGCCTCCAGCCTTACACGGTCGCCGGTCTGTTCGGCGGCAAGGCTGATCTCGGACGATCCGGCCAAAAGCTGATCAACGCTCGCCTGACCGATACCAAGATTGCCGCCGCGCCCCTCCAGCGTGATGCGGCGGGTGTCACCGGTTTCCGTCAGCCGCGCCTCGGCGGCGAGCGACCCCCGGTATTTCGGGCCAAGAACTGCCAGGTCGGAAAAATCGAGCGTCGCGGTCAGATCGCTCGCGCCGGTGCGCAACACGCCCTGCGCCTGCGCGGAGAGGGTGGAGGCGACAAGATCAAGCGTGCGAATCTCGATCCCTTCCGTATCACGCCGGACCGAGGCGAGGATGCGCGACGTACCCGACAGCAGCCGGTCAAGTTCGGCCTGACCGATGCTCAGATCCTGTCCTTCAATGCTGCCTTCGGCGTCGAAGATGCCGGACAGAAGACCCGCCGATCCCGACAGGTCCAGTCTTGCAGCACCGCCAACAGGTCGCTTGGCCAGGGCCGAGAACCGCGCCATATCCTCGATCTCGGCCAGAACGCGGCCAGAAAGATCGGGCCCGGTTTCCGTGCTGGCGATGTTCAAGCCGCCCGACGCGCCATATCCATCGCCGGTCACCTCAAGAACCGGAATGCGCAAAGGCGTGCCCTTCAGCCAGTGAAACACCGCGCGCCCCGAAAGGGTCTGGCCCAGCGCCTCGGCCAAAGCCGGGTCGGTCGGGGTCAGCCCCTCGGCGGCAAAGCGGACATTGCCGCCGATGCGCGCGGCCACGACCCCGTCGTGACTGGGCCGCCCGATCCGCCCCGATCCGTCAAGCGAAAGCCAGGCAATAGAGATATCGGGGCGGTGCAGGTTTTTGACCGTGCCTTCCAGCTTCCAGCCGTCACCTCGTGCCGCCGCATAGCGGAACATCAGATCGGCACGGGTCAGCAAGGTCTGTTCGCCGGGTATCGGCAGCAGCACCTCTGACCCATCGGCCAGTCCCACCCGGATCGTCAGCGCCGTGCGGATCGGCAATCCATCGGGCGCGAGGCTGAGGCTGCCGGTCAGATCCAGCCCGCGCGATCCCAGCACCAGCCGGGTCAGGTCAAGCTGGCCCGAGGGCAGTTTGCTCCCCTCGGCCTCAAGCGTGATGTCGGGCCCAAAAAACTCCTGATATTCCGGCAATAGCAGTGGCGCGATATCGCCGCCGATATTGGCGGCAAAGCTGCGTTCAACCTTGCCATTGTCATCTTCGACGGAAAGCAGTGTGACCGCGCCCGAAAGCCGTGCCACCCCATCGGTTGTCAGCGATATGTCGGTCTTGAAATCGTCGATGACACCCGATCCGTGAACCGCAAGTTCGATGGACGGCGTGCCGGGCAGGCCGATCAGGTTCGCGGCGATCCCGTCCTTGCCCTCGGCCACCAACAGGTCGAGCGTGGCCTTGCGCGATGCGTTGGCATAGCTGCCGGTCAGGGACAGCGTTCCCTTGCGCCCATCGATGCGTTCGATGGAAAAGTCGGCCGATCCTTCGCCGCCGGAAAGTTGGGCGGTGCCGGTCAGCGACACTTCCGCTGCCGCTCCGAACAAAGCCTCGCCAAGCACCACGCGGTCCGCGCGCAATGTTCCGATTTTGACCGCCACCGGCAGATCCGGAAGGCTGAAGCCTTTCGCCTCGGCCGCTGGTCCTTCGGTTGCAGGCTTGCGCGGCAGCAGGATCTCGCCCGCCGTCATCTCCTCAATCTCGATACTGCCCGAAATCAGCGCTCGGCGGTTCCAGCTGATCGTTCCGTCGCGGAGGGTCAGCCAGATGCCCTCGCTGTCGGCGATGGTCATTTCGGCAAATGTCGCACGCGATGATAGCGCGCCGACAAAGCCGGTGATGCGTACATCCCGCCCGGCGCCTGAAAGGTTGTCCTCCAGCAGGCCGGTCAGGAAGTCACGGTCCTCGTTCGAGGTTTCCTGTGCAAGTGCCAGAACCGGCAGGAGGCAAAGACAAAGGGCAAACCAAAACCGCCGCATCAGAACGCCTGCCCTATGCCGACATAGATCTGCACACCGTCACCGGTTCCACCGGAAACCGGCAGGCCGACATCCAGCCGGATCGGCCCGATCCCGGTATCGTAGCGCAGGCCCAGCCCCGCGCCCGAATGCCATTCGCCAGTGCCGCCCCACAGCCCTTCATCGCTGACAAACCCGGCATCATAGAAGGCCACCGCACCGATCTTTTCGGTGATACCCGCCCGTATCTCACCCGAAAACCCGACAAAGCTCATCCCGCCCGACTGGATGGTGAGTGTGGGCGATTTCATCACCGGCACGCCCAGAGATTGAAAAGGTTGTCCGCGCACCGAGCCGCCACCGCCCGAGAAGAACAGGAAATCGGGCGGCGTATCGGCAAGGTCAGGCCCGACAACCGTGCCAAGCTGGAACCGCCCCGCCAGGACAACACGGCCAGAGCCGCCAAGGCTGCGATAGGCCCGCGCATCGGCTTTGATCTGGCCGCCCGATCCGGTGGTGTTCAGCCCCAGAAACGGGGTTGCGTCCAGATCAAGGTAATAACCCTTTCGCGCATCGGTCGGATTGTCGCGATCATCCCATGTCAGCGACAGCGGCAGGGCGAACAGGTCGAAGTCGGTGCTGCCCGCCGCATCCTTGGCGGTCGAATGGATATAGGCGATCCCGGCCTCGGCCGTCAGTCGGTCACTGAGAACGCGGGTCAGGCCGAAGCTGAGTTTCAGGCTGTCGACGGTCTGGTCGACAACCTCGGTCCGCTCTGCCCGCGCCTCGATGAAAGCCGTGGCATCGGTCACCGGCGTCGCTGGCCGGTCGATCCGGACGCCAAGGCTATAGCCAAGATCGGTATCCTGCGCGCCGATCCGGTCGATGGCGGCATCCACCCGCAACCTTTCGGCCCCGCCCAGAAGGTTGCGGTGCAGCCAGTAGCCCGACAGGTTCATCCCGTCCGAGGTCGACGCCTCGATCCCGAAACCGAACCGGCGCAACGCCTCTTCGGCAAGCGCCAGATCGACGTCCAGGGTATCGCCGGGGCCGAGCGTTTCAGCCTCGGTCAGCGCGACCGAGCGGAAGACCCCGGTGCGGCGCAGCCGTTTCGCGACGGTTTCCATCTCGGACGGGTCAAAGACCTCACCGGTGGGAAAGCCCGCAATTTTCCGTATCCGCTCCAGTCGCATCCGCTCATTGCCGGTCACGTTCAGATCGCCGAACCGCACGCGCGGGCCAGGGGACAACAGAATTTCGGAACTAAGGGTCGCGCTCCGATGATCGGCGACGATCTTCTGCCCCGAAACCTGCGCCTTGGCATGGCCGACATTGCGCCAGCCTTCCACCCCTGCTTCGGCCGCCTCGACAATGGCGGTGGAATAGGCGGGTTTGGTGTCACCGTAAGCGGGCGGCAGTTTGGTGCCCTTTGCATAGGGTTTCATCCGCGCCTTGCCGAAGGTGAAACGCGGCCCCGGCTTGACCGTGACTTTGATTGTGCTGATCGTGCGGGGCGCGTCGAGGGGTGCAATGTTCGCGGCTTCCTGCCCATCGATCCTGATGCGGATCACGCCGGAATAGTAGCCCTCGGCATAAAGCGCGCCGAGCAGCCGGGCATAATCGGCCCGCGCGGCAGCAAAGAGCGATTGCGAATCCGTCGTCCCTTCGCGCTCTGCCTGTTTCAGCAAGGATGCCGCAGTCAGTGCATCGGTCAGATCATCGCGGGCGCCTTGGACGTTGATTGACAGTGAGTTCAGCGCGCGTCCGGGCGAGGCGAGGAAAGCGACCACAGCACAGGACAGGGCCAGTACTGACGATTTAACGATGCCTGTCCGCCCACTCTGCAACGTCACCCCCCGGCCAATCACACGGGTTCATACCTTGCAGCATTCGGCGGCGAATTCCAGCGCCCTGCGGCCCACCGGGCGTGTTTTGGCGCATGACCCGCGAAATTGTGAACTCAGTCGCGGTTGAGCGCCGAGGACCATTCCTCCAGAAACCCCCGCCGCTTGATCGCGTCGAGAAAGACAAGAAGGCCGGGGTCGAGCCGCATGGGCCTGAGATGCGGTCCGCTGGCGAGGGCTGTTTCGTCGATGGGCGGTAGCCCGGCCTTGTCGCGAAGCAGGCCACGGCCTTCTGCGCCAAGCAGAAAATCGAGAAATGCACCACCAAGAACCGGGTTTCGCGCATGTGTCGGCACCAGACCGGTGCGCAACAAAGTCAGCGTGTGATCCTCAAGTTCGATCACCGTCGCGTCCGCATCCCCGTTCAATCGCGGCCCCGCATAGGAGCCCAGCACATTATAGGCAATGACCAGCCGCCCTTGTTTCAGATCGGTAATCATCTCATTCGATGAGGTGTAAAGCCGGGGGGTCAGACCGCCCATCACCTCTGCCAGCCGCCAGAAACTGTCCGATTGCCGGGCATCCTGTGTCGCGAACAGATAGCCCGCGCCGGAAAGCTCCGGGTCATAGGTGCCGATCCGCCCCTCGAACCGGTCCGGATGGTCGCGCAACATTTCGATCAGGTCGCGGCGGGTCTGGGGCAGCGGCAGGTCGGCGAGCCCCCGGCGCGAGGCGATAAGCACGACGTTTTCCTGCGCAAAGGCGAAAAGCCGGTCCTGCCAATGCGCCCAGCCGGGCAGGACGGCGGTCGGGCCGGAGCGGTAGGCGGCGGCAAACCCGTCATTGGCCAGTTTCATCTGCAGGTCCATCGCCGATGAGATAACCAGATCGAATTCCAGGCCTTCACCGTTGATGGCGGCAAAGACCTCCTGCGAATTGGCGACCGTGTAGCGGATGATGACATCCGGATTGCGCGCCTGAAACGCCTCGATCAGCGGCCGCATTACGGCGGTGTCGGTCGTCGACAGGATGGCCAGTTCCCGCACCCCTGCGCCGGTCGCGGGAAAGGTAACCTCTTCCTCGACCGTGAACCCCGCCGCGATCCGGGCAAGACCAATGATCAGGCCAAGGGCAAGTAGAGCCGCGCGCATGTGCCGCCTCCTTCCCGTTCGGTAATCTCGAACCGCCCGCCATGGGCAGCGGCCACCTCGGTGACGATGGTCAGGCCAAGGCCAGACCCGATCACGTCACCCGCATTTTCGCCTCGTGAGAAGCGTTTGGTCAGCCGCCCCTGCGCCTGCCCCGATAAGCCGCGCCCCCGGTCGGCGACCTCGATCCGGGCCGAGGCGCCATTGATCAGCGCCAGTTCGACCGTGGTTTCCGGCGGCGAATACTTGATCGCATTGTCGATGAGGTTTCGCAAAGCCGCCTCGATCAAAGCCCGGTCGCCCTGAACCGTGATCGGTTCGGTTTTCACGGCGATGGTCAGGTCCTTCAGGTCCGCCGTTGGCCCGAATGCTTCGGCCTGTGCGATCACCAGTTTCGCAAGATCCACCGGCTCATCCGCCAGCCGGTCGGACCGGGCGACGACGGTGGCATGGTCCAGAAGCTGCCCGGCAGAGCGGCTGCTTTCCTCGACCGCACGGATCACGGCGCGCAGGGTTTCGCGCATCTCCTCGGATTTGCTTTGCCGCATGGCGATCTCGGCCCGCGCCCGCACGGTGGCCAGCGGTGTGCGGATATGATGCGCGGCCTCGCCGATGAAGGTCTCGGTCCGCGAAATCGCGCCCCTTAGCCGTGCAATGAAGCCGTTCAGCGCCGTGATCAGCGGCCTCAGTTCCACCGGCGTCGGGTGATCCACAGCGCGCAGATCCTGCGGCCCGCGCCGCCCGACCGCATCGGCCAGCCGGTTGATCGGGCGGATCACGCCACCGGCAGTCAGCAGCGACAAGGCAGCCGCAAAGGCGAAGGAACCAAGCCCGATCACCGCCGCGCGCTGGGCGACGCGCTGGGCAATCGCCTCTTGCCCCTGCCGTGTCTGGGCGACCATCACCAGAACTGGCACCGGCTTGCGCGCCACCAGAACCATGCGGGCCACGGCGGCAATGCGCACTTCGGTGTCGCGATAGGCGGAGGTATAGAAAACCGGCGTTACGGCAGCCCCGGCTTCGGGCGGTAAAGGCAGATCGGCATAACCTGTCAGTGTCTCGCCCCCGGCGTCGATCCGATAAAAGACCCGGTCGGCGCTGATCGAACCCAGGATCGAAAACGCCTCATAGGGCAGATCGACGCTGACGCCCTCATCCCCGCCCTGCAGGCTTTCGGCAATGGCGAGCGTCGCCGCCCCCAAGACCCCGTCCTGTGTCGCCTCGGCTGCCTGATCGGCGACGGTGCGGACGGTGAAATAAAGCACGATGGCCAGAACCGCAGCGATGCCCAGCAGCATCAGAACCAGCCGGAGCCGGAGCGATATCGGCCTGCGGATCATCCGGCGGTCAGCCGGTAGCCGAGGCCGCGCACCGTCTCGATCCTGGCGCCCGACCCTTCCAGCTTCTTGCGCAGACGGGCGACATAGACCTCGATCGCATTGTCGGTGACGCTTTCGGCATAGGAAAAGAGGCGGTCGCAAATCTGTGCCTTGGAAAAGATGCGTTCCGGCGCGGCCAGAAGGATTTCCAGAAGCCGCAATTCGCGATTGCGCAACTCGCGCATCTCACCGCCGACCGAGACGCTGGCATTCAGCGGGTTGAAGGTCATGCCCGCGAAATGCTGCACCGTTTGCAGCGCATTCCCGCGCCGCCGCAATACGGCACGACAGCGCGCCTCCAGTTCCGCGAAATCGAAGGGCTTGGTCACGTAGTCATCCGCACCAAGGTCCAGCACATCGACCCGGTCCGACACTTCGGCGCGCGCGGTCATCACGATGATCGGCGTATCGCGCCCGCTGCGGCGTTCGCGGCCAAGAAAGTCGCGCCCGTCGCCATCGGGCAGCGAGATGTCCAGCAGGATCAGATCATATTGCGCGGCCCCTAGGCAATCCTCGGCCTCGCCCAGCGATCCGGCCGGATCGACGGCATGGCCATCCAGCCGCAGCCGGTCGGCCACCGACTGGGCCAGATCGGGATTGTCCTCGACCAGAAGAAACCGCACCACATTCTCCCCGGATGACAGGTTGCTGTCAGCTTCCCGGCGAATCGTGGGTTTTGCAAGGGGATGGGTGCAGCGGATCTTTCAGCGTGCCCGCCCGGCAGAAAAAACGTCTGGGAGGACAGAATGAAATTCACCACATTGAAGGCGCTGGGCACCAGCGCTGCGATCAGCCTCATGGCCGCCTCTTCGGTCTGGGGCGCGGAATGCATTGCGCCCGCTAATCCCGGCGGCGGCTGGGACTTCACCTGCCGCCAGATCGGCAAGATCCTTTACGATATCGGTCAGGTCGATGCGCCGGTTCAGGTCACCAACATGGCAGGTGCCGGTGGCGGTCTGGCCTATTCCACGGTCGTCGCCGAGCGCAACACCGACCCCGAACTGATCGTCGCGGCCTCTTCCGCCACAACCACCCGGCTTGCACAAAAGGCCTATGGCGACGCGACCGCCGATCAAGTCCGCTTCGTTGGCGCCATCGGCGCCGATCCCGGTGTCATTGTTGTTGCCGCTGATAGCCCGTTCCAGAACCTCAGCGATATGGTCGAGGCGATCAAGGCTGACCCGGCTTCGGTTGCTTTCGCAGGCGGGTCCGCGGCGGGTGGTTTTGACCATATGAAGCCTTTGCAGGTGCTGAAGGCCGGTGGTTTCAGCGACATCACCTCGGTCAAATATATCGGTGTCGATGGTGGTGCGGATGCGATCACCCAGACGGTGGGTGGTTTCACGCAAGCGATGACCGGCGACATGTCGGAAATCGTCGGCTTCCTGAAATCGGGTGAGGTGCGGGCCCTGGCTGTCCTGACCGAAGAACGCGTGCCGGGGTTCGAGGATATCCCGACCGCCAAGGAACAGGGCTTTGACGTCGTCGCCGTGAACTGGCGCGGGCTTTACGTGCCGGGCGGCATCTCGGACGAGGACTTCCAGAAATGGGCGGACCGGTTGCAGGCCGTGGCCGACAGTGCCGAATGGAAGCAGGCCATGACCGATAACGGCCTTGCCCCCTTCACCAAGGTTGGCGGTGATTTCCAGTCCTGGATCGACGGCGTCGTCGCCCAGACCGAGGAACTCAGCCGCGAAATCGGTGTGATCCAGTGATCCGCACCGACCGTGTCTTCGGGCTGGTCGTGATCTTTGTGGCGCTCACGTATATCGTGAGCGCCTACAACCTGCCGCCCGGCAACCTTTTCGACAAGTTGGGACCCAAGGCCTTTCCGACGATGATCGGCATCGGCATGATCATCTGCGCCACCGTTCTGGTCCTGCGCCCGGATGGGGAACCCGAATGGCCCGCCCGCCCGACGCTGCTGGCGTTGGCCTTCGCGACGGTCGTGCTTGTGGCCTATGCCTATGCGTTGAAGCCGATGGGCTTTCTGGTGCCGACTGCCATCGCTGCGGGTGTTCTCAGCTATCAGATCACGCCACACCGCAGGGCCGCCGTTCTGGTCGGTATCGGCCTTTCGATCGGGCTTTTTGTGATCTTCAAATACGCACTCGGCCTCTCGCTCTTCGCGTTTCCCCGGTCGCTTACGGTCTGACAGGAGCCTTACATGGATATCTTCGACAATCTTGCGCTCGTGTTCTCCGTCGCGCTGTCGCCCTGGACGCTGATGCTGGCTGTTATCGGCTGCTTTCTGGGCACGATCATCGGCGCGCTGCCGGGGCTGGGCCCCTCAAACGGGGTCGCGATCCTGATCCCGATCACCTTTACTTTGGGGCTTGATGCGACTGCCGCGCTGGTGCTGCTGACCTCGGTCTATTACGGCGCGATGTATGGCGGGCGGATTTCGTCGATCCTTCTGAACATTCCCGGTGACGAACCGGCGATGATGACGACGCTTGACGGTTATCCCATGGCAAAACAGGGCCGCGCGGGCGAGGCGTTGGTGATCTCGGGCGTTGCCTCGTTTGTCGGTGCATTCCTTGCGACGATCGCACTGGCGCTGGTGGCACCCTACCTTGCGCGGATCGCCTACAAGTTCGGCCCGGCGGAGTATTTCGCGCTTTACGTTCTGGCCTTCGCAACGCTTGGAGGCATGGCCTCCCGCAATCAGGCCAAGGCAGCACTCGCCGCGCTGATCGGCCTCGCCATCGCCACCATCGGCCTTGACAACAATTCCGGTTTCAACCGCTTCACCGGTGGCAACCTGCATCTCAGCGACGGGATCGACTTCCTTGTTGCCATTGTCGGCCTATTCGCCGTGGCCGAGGTTTTTTTCTTCATCGAAACCCATGGCCGCGACAGCGCGGTCGGGGTGAAGCTGGAGCGTGTCATCGTGCCCTGGGCCGAGATGTGGTCGACCCGCTGGACCATGCTGCGCTCTTCCGCCGTGGGCTTCATCGCTGGCGTGCTGCCCGGGGCGGGCGCTTCGCTCGGGTCCTTCCTGACCTATATGATGGAAAAGGGCATCGCCGGTGAAAAGGGCGGTTTCGGCACTGGTGTTGCCAAGGGCGTCGCCGCACCCGAGGCCGGGAACAACGCCGCCGCCGGTGGCGCGCTGGTGCCGATGCTGACGCTCGGCGTGCCGGGGTCGGGCACCACGGCAGTGCTGCTTGCTGTGCTGATGACGCTCAACATCACCCCCGGCCCGACGCTGTTCGCTGACCGGCCCGAGGTGGTCTGGGGCCTGATCGCTTCGCTGCTGATCGCGAATTTCGTACTACTGCTGATGAACGTGCCCATGGTCCGGGTCTTCGTGAAGGTGCTGATGGTGCCGCCCGCTGTCCTGTTGCCTGGCGTCACGATGATCTCCTTCGTCGGCATCTACTCGCTTTCGGGCAGCTATTTCGATCTCGTCCTGATGATCCTATTCGGGGTCATGGGCTATGCGTTCCGCAAGATGGATATCCCCACGGTGCCGGTCATCCTCGGCATCCTTCTGGGCTACCAGATGGAGAACAACCTGCGCCATGCGATGACCCTTTCGGGCGGCGAATGGACCTATCTTTTCTCCTCGCCCATCGCCATCGGCCTCTGGATCTTCGCCGTCGCCGGGTTTGTCGCGCCGATCTTCCTGCGGGGAATGCTGCGCCGCCCGCAGGTGGCCGAGGCCGACAAGGTAACCGACTGATGGCCCGCCGCACCCGTGTCCTGATCCCGACCGGGGCGCTGGGCCTTGCCTATGACCGGGATGCGCTGGCGCGCGGCGTGGCGGCCGGGCCCGACATCATCGCCGTCGATGGCGGATCGACCGATAGCGGCCCCGCCTATCTCGGGCGGGGCGTGTCGAAATATTCGCGGGCGACGACCAAGGCCGAATGGCGCGACCTGATGCTTGCACGGGAAAAGGCGGGCGTGCCTTTGGTCATCGGTACGGCGGGCACCTGCGGGGCGGATACAACGGTTGACTGGCTTTACGACATCACCTGCGAACTGGCGCAGGAGCTGAGCCAGAAACTGACCGTAACCAGACTCTATTCCAGCCAAAATCCTCATGATATCGCAAGGGCACTGGCCGCAGGCCGGATCGCCGCCCTGCCCGCCGCACCGGACATTGACGCGGCGCTCATCCGCACCTGCACCAATATCGTTGCCCTCGCCGGGGCCGAACAGATCGCCGCCGCCCTGAACACCGGCGCAGATATCGTCATTGCGGGCCGCACCACCGATACGGCCATCATCGCCGCCCTGCCGATCCTGCGGGGCGCAGATCCCGGCGGTGCCTGGCACGGCGCCAAGATCGGCGAATGTGGCGCGCTGGCGACGACGAACCCGGCTACGGGCGTGATCCTGATCGACTTCGACGCGGCGGGGTTCACGATGGAGCCGCTGGCCCCATCCGCCCGCGCCACGCCCTACACCGTGTCCGCCCACATGCTTTATGAGAACACCGACCCGTTCCTGTTGCATGAACCGGGCGGCGTGCTGGACGTCACGCACGCGACCTACACCGCGCTTTATGACCGCAAGGTTCGCGTCGAAGGGTCCGTCTGGCGCCCCGGCCCCTATACGGTGAAACTCGAAGGCGCACGCATTGGCGGCTACCAGACGGTCAGTCTTACACTGCTGCGTGACCGCCACTACGTCGCCAATGCGCGCGGCTGGGCGGCCGGGGTTGCGGCGAAGGCACGGAGCGATGTCGCCGCTCGGATGAGCCTCGGCGAAGGCCAGTTCGATATCGAGATGCGCCTCATCGGCCTCGACGCCACACTCGGGCCGCTTGAAAAGCCCGGACCTCTGCCAGCCGAAATCGGCGTCCTCACCATCGTCACCGCCCCGACCGAGGCGCAGGCGGCCGAGATCGGCAAGATGCTCAACCCCTACCTCTTGCACCACGCGCTGAGCGAAGATGAACCCATGCCGACCTTCGCCTTTCCGTTCTCACCGGCTGAAACAAGCAGGGGTGCCCTATACGAGTTCTGCTTGCATCACGTCCTGTCCCTCGACGACCCGATGTCGGCTTTTCGGCTTGTCACGAATGAGGTCGGCCATGACTGAGCTTGGTCATATCGCACAGAAGGTGCGCTCAAAAAACGCGGGGCCGTTCTGGCTGACCATGGACATTTTCTGCTGGAATAGAGCCGATTTCGACCGGATATCAGCGGCTCTGGGAACGGATCAGGTTGCTGCCCTCTTTCGCATCGATTCCACCAACATCAAACGCTTCGACATCGCCGATCTGAACGTCGTGAAATTCTCGCTCCCCCGCCCGACCATACAGGGAACGCGCAGCGACCGCGACATGCATGGTGCCGCCTGGGCCGTCTTGCTGGAGGAAATGGAGATCGCCTGATCTTCCACTTGGTTCAAACATCCCGGGGGGTCAGAGAATGCATTAATCGCCGAAAATCCGGGCGCGATGCTCGGCCAGATAGATGCGCAGCCAGGGGGTGAATCGTTCAGGCTCTGCCGCGACTTCGGCCAGAAGGTCGGTGAGCGCCACCCAGCGCACCTCCATCACCTCATCGGGATTCGGTGTCACGACCAGCCCCTCGGGCGCGTGGGCCGTAAAGATATCGACGACCTCGTGCTCGACCATGCCGCCACCGACATCGGCGCGGTATTCGACCTGATCGGCGAAGACTGGGTCAACGCCCTGGATGCCCAGTTCCTCGGCCAGACGCCGCCGGGCGCAGAGTTCGGCCGTCTCGTCCCAATGCGGATGTGTGCAGCAGGTATTCGCCCAAAGCCCCGGTGTATGGTACTTGCCCATCGCCCGGCGCTGGATCAGCACGCGGTCGCCGTCCATCAGGAAAACCGACACAGCCTTGTGGCGCAGACCTTCCAGATGCGCGCCGATCTTGTCGAAGGGCGCAAGACGCCCCTCGACCCAGGCCGGGATCAGATCGGCCGTCGCTGTCACGAGGGTTGTTCGGCCGGTTGCTGGGCTGCCGCGCGGCGGGCGAGTTCCTGCCGGTAGAGCGCCAGAAAATCGACGGTGTCGATGTTCAGCGGTGCAAACCCGCCATCGCGCGTCACGTCCGAGATGACGCGACGGATGAACGGAAAGACCATGCGCGGGCATTCGATCAGCAGGAACGGATGCATCTGCTCTTCCGGGACGCCTTCGACATGGAAGATCGCGCCATAGTCGAGTTCCAGCAGGAAGAGCGGCGATTTGTCGGCCTTGTTGGTCGAGGTGACCTTGAACTTCGACACGACCTCATACTGATGCTCAACCGCGCGCTTGCGGGCATCAAGGCTGACCTGAACCTGAATATCGGGCTGGATATCGGCGCTGGACGCGCCTTTCTGGGCCAGAATGTTTTCGAAGGACATGTCGCGGACGAACTGTCCCAACACGTTCATCTTCACCTGAGGTGCCTCGGCAGCCCCTGTCGCCTGCGGCTCTTGCGGTGCCGCGCCGTTGCCGTTTTCGGCCATTTCGTCTCTCCCAAGGAAATCAAGTCGGCGCGGGTTTAGCACCTTGGAAGGGCAGGCTCAATGCCGGGTCCAGCCCGAAGGCGGACGCGGATCGTTGTCAGGATCGATTTCAACGAAATCGCCGTCGATGACGTCGGGTCGGTGCGGCTCGCGTGGTTGTTGTCCGCCGCCGACCGTGAACCGTTCGACCCGGAAGCGGGCGGCCAGATAGCGCAGGACCGAGGACCGGACGGCAGGCACCAGCAGGAGAAGGCCCATTGTGTCAGTGAAAAAACCCGGCGTCAGCAAGAGCGCCCCGGCGAACAGGATCAGCGCCCCATGGGCAATCGGTTCGGTCGGATCGCGCAGCTCCTGCAACGATCCGCGCAGTTGCGCCAGAGCCAAAGCGCCTTGCATCCGCACCAGCAGACTGCCCGCAATGGCGGTGGCCAGAACGATGGCCAATGTCCACCACAACCCGATAAAGCCCCCCACCTGAATGAGAAGCGCAATCTCGATCAACGGTACGGCGACGAATGCCAGCAAAAGCCACATAAGAAGACCTTCTCCTTTTCAGGTCGTGGAGTGGACTTGATCCTACCCGTGACTTACATAAGTGGTGAACTGCAAAGATACCAACCCTGCCGCGAAACCTCGCGACAAGAAAGGCCGCCCGCTGATGAACAACAATGTCATTTCCCTACTCGTTCTGGCCGGGATCGCCATCTTTCTCATTTTACGGCTGAAATCCGTTCTCGGAACGCGCGAAGGGTTTGAAAAGCCGCCGGTTCCGGCCCCCTTGCCGTCGTCGCGCAAAGGCAAGTTCGAGGTGATCGAGGGCGGCCCGGATCTGGATATCACCGATCATGTTCCCGAAGGCAGCGATGAGGCGCGCGCCCTTGCCGCGATGAAACAGGCGGAACCCAGTTTTTCGGTGACCGAGTTCCTCTCTGGTGCGCGCGGCGCTTATGAGATGATCCTGATGGCCTTCGAGAAGGGCGAACTTGCCAGCGTTCAGCCGTTCATGTCGGCAGAGGTCTATGAAACGCTGGAAGAAGTCGTTGCCGCGCGCAAGGCCCGTGGCCTGACGGTCACGGCCGAATTCATGGGCATCCGGGAAGTGACGCTGCATGACGCTGAATTCGACCGGAAAACCAGTGAGGGTGAGGTTTCGGTCCGCTTCGCGAGCGAGTTGATCTCGGCCGCCCGTAACGCCGCCGGAGAGGTGGTCGAGGGCAATCCGAACGAGGTTCGAAGGCAGCGCGATGTCTGGACCTTTGCCCGCAAGATGGGGTCGGACGATCCCAACTGGCAGCTTGTCGCCACTGGCGAGTGATGGTTGCGGCGCGACGGCTGGGGTTCTCCGACCTGGCGGGGTGGGATGCGGACGATCACGCGGCTGCCCTGTCAACCTATCGACTGACCGTCAATCAGCTTGGGCCGGACTGGCCCCGACCGGATGGCCGAGAGGCCCGGCAATTCTTTGAGCAGTCCTTCGTTCCTGTAGAGCTTGGCCCACCGCCGGGCCTGATCACCGGTTACTATGAACCTGAGGTCGAGGGCCGCGCAGAGCCTGCGCCGGGCTTTGGCTATCCGCTTTACGCGCCGCCCGCGGACCTGCCCGATGATCGCCCGTGGTTCAGCAGGACCGAGATTGAAACAGGCAATCTGCTGGCCGGGCGAGAGCTGGTCTGGTTGACCGATCCGGTCGAGGCGTTTTTCGCCCAGGTTCAGGGCTCGGTCCGCGTGCGGCTGGATGACGGGCAGGTGCGGCGCTACGGCTATGCCGCAAAGAACGGCCATGAATACAGGTCCATCGGTAAGGAACTGACCCGGCGCGGGCTTAGCGCCCCCGAAGGGATCACGGCGGATGGTATCCGCGATTGGTGCCACGCCAATCCTGATGCGGTGCCTGACCTGTTGCGGCACAACCCGTCCTTCGTCTTCTTCCGCCAGCTTGACCTTGATGCCGGAACCGGCCCGATCGGCACAGCGGGCTGTCCGGTCACGGCGATGCGCAGTCTGGCCGTCGATCCCGATATCACCCCCCTCGGCGCGCCGGTCTGGGTCGCGGGTGGCCCGCATGCCACCCTGATGATCGCGCAGGATACCGGCAGCGCGATCAAGGGCGCGCAGCGTGGCGATGTCTTTTGCGGCACCGGTACGGACGCTGGGCACAGTGCGGGTGATATGCGAATTTCAGGCAGGTTAGTGACGTTTTTTCCGCACCTCCTTGCCCACAGGATGACGCAATGACGCGTCGTCGCCGCCCACTTAGCCCCGAGGAACGCGAGCTTTGGACCCGTGTCGCCGCATCGGCGCGGCCGATGCGTACCACGCCCGCCAAATCGGCAGAGGCCGAGGCGAACCCCCCGCCGAAAAAGCCGCACCCGGCTCCGTCATCTTTTCACATCGGTCAGTCCGCAAGGTCGTTGACGGCACCCCATGACCTTGTCCCTGCTTCGGAAGACCGTCTGGCCGCCCAGCCCCTGCGCATGAACCGGCGGACCCATCAGCAGATGCAGCGCGGCAAGCTGAAACCGGAAGGCCGGATCGACCTGCACGGCATGACCGTGGCCGAAGCGCATCCAGAGCTTGTCCGGTTTCTGATGAATGCACAAAGTGCTGGCAAGCGCATGGTTCTGGTCATCACCGGCAAGGGCAAGGGCAAGGTCAAGGACGATCACGGTCCGATCCCGCAGCGCATCGGGGTCCTGCGCCACCAGTTGCCGCATTGGCTGGGGCAACCACCATTGAGCAATGTGGTGCTGCAGGTCGCGCCTGCCCATCTCAAACATGGCGGCGGCGGCGCGTTCTACATCTATCTGCGGCGTGCCTAAGGTTGCAGGCCGGTCACGGGTGACAGCACGATCTGGGTTGCATTCTGCACCGTCAGCGCCACGCCCGGAAGCAGTCCGGGACGCCCGGTTCTGCCCGCCGCCAGGGCGGTGTCAACATCGGTGATCCTGCTCAGCAGAACCAGCAATGCGGGTGAGTTGCCGGGGTTGAAATGGCCGACACCCTGCGAAAAGGCTGTGGTGTCGAGCAGCGTGACATCAAGATTGGCAATCTCCTCCACATCGGTCAGATTGCCCAGGCGATCCCTCTGCCCCGTCAACCGTGCCGACAGCGCCAATATCCGGTCTTTCTTCGACGTGAAGATCAGGAAGGGCTCCGGCAGCTTGCCAATCCGCGCGGCCTGAGCGCGGAACACATCGACATCGATATCGGGCGAGATCAGAACCACGCCACCAATCCGTTTGCGGACACGGTCGTTCCCGCCGATGGCGATCTGCCGCAACGTCTCCATCACCAGCGCAGAGCCGAGTGAGTGCGAAACGATCAGCACCCGCTCTGCCCCGGCGGCAATAACCTCATCCAGAAGATCCTCCAACCCGTCGCGGGCGAACAGCGCGCTGTCGCGGTCATAGGCATAGCCCAACGGATGGCCGCGCGACGGCCAGGCATAGTTCACCAGAACGCCGTTGAGGTCGAGGTCATGGCCAAGCTGGGCAAGGCGATAGGCGCCTTCGGCAAAGGTGTTGTTAAAGCCATGTACAAAGAGCACCACCTCGCGTTGATCGCGCTTTTCCCGCGCCAAGGCGGTGGCAAGGTCAGAACGGAAATCGGCGGAACCGGAATAGACGACCTTGTTCGTTGCAACGAAATCGGTGTTGAGGTCAGGCTGCCGGTTCGGCGCTGTCCAATGGATTTCACCGGGGACACGATCAGGCGGGATCGCGACGTCAAGCCGGGCGTAGCGCGTTGACGGACTGCGCTGATACCCGAATTCAACGCCGGTTTCAGGGTCCATGCCCCGGGTCGAGCCGACAAAAACAGTCTCTGTTCCGGCTGTTTTTGTAGCATCCGGCACAATGATAACCCGCCCGCGGGTTTCACAGGCCGCAAGCGTCAGGACGATCAGGAAGCCCGCGAACATCCGCGCCATGGTTTGCCTCTGCTACACGCCCCCGACATATCGCAAGCGGTGTAGGCCTGCCAGTGGATCAGAGGACGTAACGGCTGAGATCGGCCGAGCGCGAGAGATCGCCAAGATTGGTTTCAACGAAGGCAGCATCCACCGTCACTGCCTCACCCGACCGGTCGGGGGCGGTAAAGCTCAGCTCCTCGAACACCCGCTCCATCACCGTGTAAAGCCGCCGCGCGCCGATGTTCTCGACGCTGCGATTGACCTCGGCCGCGATATGGGCGAGCGCGGCGATGCCGTCCTTGGTGAAGCTGACGGTGACCTCTTCGGTCCCCATCAGTGCTGTGTATTGCAGCGTCAGCGCATTGTCCGTCTCGGTCAGGATGCGAACGAAATCCTCTTCCGTCAGCGCGCGCAGTTCGACCCGGATCGGCAGACGCCCCTGCAATTCGGGCAGCAGGTCCGAAGGTTTGGCGATGTGGAACGCGCCTGAGGCGATGAAGAGGATGTGGTCGGTCTTCACCGCGCCGTATTTCGTCGAAACTGTCGTGCCTTCGATCAGCGGCAGCAGATCGCGCTGCACGCCTTCGCGGCTGACATCTGCCCCGCGCGTTTCCGCCCGGGCGCAGACCTTGTCGATCTCGTCGAGAAAGACGATGCCGTTTTCCTGCACCGCGTCCAGAGCGGCGCCTTTGACCGCCTCGTCATCCAGCAGCTTGTCGGCCTCTTCGGAAATCAGCGCCTCATAACTTTCGGCCACGGTCATTTTCTTGCGGACCTTGCGCCCGCCAAAGGCCTTGCCGAAGATCTCGCCGAGATTCATCATCCCCATGCCCTGCTGGCCCGGAAGCTCCATCATCGGCATTTGCGGCGCGGTTTCGGCCACTTCC
Organism: Albidovulum sp.; assembly: GCF_049646345.1. Taxonomy (GTDB): domain Bacteria; phylum Pseudomonadota; class Alphaproteobacteria; order Rhodobacterales; family Rhodobacteraceae; genus Albidovulum. Next base: position 69,450 of record NZ_JBARVQ010000284.1, read on the forward strand.
AGCTCGATCACTGTGTTGTCCAACTCGCCCTTCTTCAGGCGGGCCCGAAACATTTCGCGCGTCTGGTCGCGGGCATCGGCCCCGGCGATGGCTTCGATCACCCGGTCCTCGGCCGCTTGGTGGGCGCGGGCCTTGACCTCTTCGCGCATCCTCTCGCGGGTTTCGATCATCGCAGTGTCCATCAGGTCGCGGATGATCTGTTCGACATCGCGGCCGACATAGCCGACCTCGGTGAATTTCGTGGCCTCGACCTTCAGGAACGGCGCTTTTGCCAGTTTCGCCAGCCGCCGCGATATCTCGGTCTTACCCACACCGGTCGGGCCGATCATCAGGATGTTCTTGGGGTACACCTCTTCGCGCAGGTCATCGGGCAGCTGCTTCCTGCGCCAGCGATTGCGCAGGGCCACAGCAACGGCGCGCTTTGCGTCCTTCTGGCCGATGATGAAGCGGTCAAGCTCCGATACGATTTCGCGGGGGGTCAGATTGGTCATGAAGTCTCCGAATAGGGCGGAAGCCGGTCCTTGCCGGGAAAGTCAGGCAATGCGCGCATCAGGCCCGCGCGCATCTGCACCCACCAGGTGCCAAGGACGGTGAAGAAGGTTCCGAGGATGATCAGGATCTTGGCCCAGTCCATCGCCCCGGCATAGCCGTCGCCCGCGACGGCCCAGTAGATCACCGCGCCGATATAGGCGATGCCCGCCGTCAGCATCGACCGGCGGTCGATGATCAATGCGATCAGGGCGAAGATGAGAAGGGCTGCGGTCGTCGGCAGGATCGCCGCCGATCCGCCCCCGCCATAAAGGTTGCCTGCGATGGAATTTACCAGTGCCGCCCCGGCCAGCAGATGCAGCCAGAAGGCGGTCGCCGAATGCCGCCCGATCCGGTGCGGGTCCTGCATGTCGAACCACATCGCGCCGACAAAAGCGCCAATGCCGAAGACGAATGACGCCAATGTCAGATTGGCGCGTGGGGCAAAGCTGCGCGCCCAGCTGTCGATATCGTCGATCGTGCCGCCGGGATTGTACCGCGTGAACAAGGCATAGGTCGCCAGAAGCGCGAAGATGCCAAAGACGAACATCGAAAACGGCAGCCGGAACTGTTTGAACCAGACCAGAACCGCCCCCGCTGTCAGCGCGGCCGAGGCAAAGGCGACGCCCTTCAGCCCCATATCCATCTGGCTGAAAACGGTGAAGAACGATACGTAAAGCCCGCTTGCATAGGCACTGACCAGCACCATCGAAGGCAGGTTCATCCGCCGCTTCAGCGTGAAATAGCCCGCCAGTGCCCAGGCGGTGATGGCGATGATCGCCGGGATCAGAATCAGGATGAACACGCCACCGAGGACGCCGAGCAGGATCGCAAGACCGGCCAGCAGGATCGCAAGACCGGTGGCGATGAAAATCTCGGCAAAGCCCCGGAAGAATTCGAACGGTTCATCCTCGGCGGGTAGCGTTGCGCGTTTGCCTGCCCGGTCATGGGCGAGCGCGGTCAGCCCCGCCGCCTGCGCTTCGGTGACAAGCCCGGCTGCGACGGCGGCGCGCAGATCGGCAGCGCCGAAAGTCTTGGGGTCTTCAGCCACGGATCGTCTCCACCGTCAGATTGCCGTTGGTGTAGACGCAGATATCGGCAGCGATGGCCATGGCCTTGCGGGCGATGTCTTCGGCGCTCAGATCGGTCTCCATCAGCCCCCGCGCGGCAGACAGCGCAAAGTTGCCGCCCGAACCGATGGCGGCGACGTCATGTTCAGGTTCCAGCACATCACCCGCCCCGGTGACGACCAGCAATGTCGTGCCGTCGGTGACGATCAGCATCGCCTCCAGCTTCTGCAGATATTTATCGGTGCGCCAGTCCTTGGCGAGTTCCACACAGGCCCGCGTTAACTGCCCCGGTGCTGCCTCCAGCTTCTTCTCCAACCGCTCCAGCAGCGTGAAGGCATCCGCCGTCGATCCGGCAAATCCGCAGACCACATCGCGTCCGCCGGGCGACAGCCGCCGCACTTTGCGGGCGGTGCCCTTGATCACGGTCTGGCCAAGGCTGACCTGCCCGTCGCCCGCCACCACAACCTCGCCATCGCGCCGAACGCCGATGATCGTCGTGCCATGCCAACCGGGGAATTGCTCATCTGCCATCGAAACCTCCAACGCGTCGCGTTCCGAGATATGGCGGCAAGCCCCGCCGCGCAACCCGAAGCGCGCGCTTTCGCTTGCAGAGCCGTCCGGCCTGCCTATTCTGGGCACACAACCAGCAGGGGAGCGTGGTGTATGAAAGTCGACGGCAAGGCCTATCGCACGATCTGGCCCGATACGGACGGTGAGGCCGTTCATATCCTTGATCAGACCCTGTTTCCGCACAGGTTCGAGACGGTTCAACTGAGGACGGTCGAGGATGCAGCCCGCGCGATTTCCGACATGCTGGTGCGCGGCGCGCCCCTGATCGGGGCGACGGCGTCCTATGGCATGACGCTGGCGATGCGGGCGGATGCCTCTGATGCCGCATTGTCTGCCGCCTATGACCGTCTGCACGCCACCCGCCCCACCGCCATCAACCTGCGCTGGGCGCTGGACCGGATGGAGGCTGTTTTGCGCCCTGTCCCGCAAGGGGACCGTTGCACCGCCGCATGGGCCGAGGCCGCGCGGATCTGCGATGAGGATGTCGCGATCAATTCGGCCATTGGCGACAACGGGCTGGCGATCATCCGCGACATTGCCGCGAAGAAGGGCGGAGGAACGGTCAACATCCTGACTCATTGCAATGCGGGCTGGCTGGCCACGGTTGATTGGGGCACAGCCACCGCGCCGGTCTACAAGGCGCATGATGCCGGTATCCCGGTCCATGTCTGGGTCGATGAGACCCGCCCGCGTAATCAGGGCGCCTTCCTGACCGCTTGGGAACTGGGCCGTCACGGCGTGCCGCATACGGTGATCGTCGACAATGCCGGCGGGCATCTGATGCAGCACGGTCAGGTCGATATGGTGATCGTGGGCACCGACCGGACCACGGCGCGGGGCGATGTCTGCAACAAGATCGGCACCTATCTGAAGGCCCTTGCTGCGCAGGACAACGGCGTGCCCTTCTACGTCGCCCTGCCAACACCCACGATCGACCACCGCGTGTCGGACGGGGTGGCCGAGATCCCGATCGAGGACCGGTCGGGTGACGAAGTGCGTTTTATCTCTGGACGTTCGGGGGACGGGGTCACGAGCGTGGACCTGCTGCCCCCCGGCTCTGCCGCCGCCAATCCGAGCTTCGACGTGACACCCGCGAGGCTGGTCACAGCGCTGATTACGGAAAAGGGTGTGGTTCCGGCGACTGCTGAGGCGATTTCTGCCTTGAAATGACAAATTGTTAGTCCGGTTTGAGCCCACTGTGCTCATTGAAGCGCCACTTCTTCTCGCCCGGGAACAAGCGCGACGCGCGCCGGGCGAGCGCCTGCCCGTCCTGGCGGGCTGGCGCTTTTGAGATCGCGTGCTTCGCATTAGGTCAGAGGGGCTTTGCTGGTATAAAGTACCTTGAACAACGGTTGCTGCGCCACCCCACGGGCAGGCACTCGCCCGGCTCGGGGTGTGATGAAAACAGCACCCCGCACGTCAGACCAAATTGGCCCAGCTCAATGAAAACGAAAAGGGCGCCCGAAGGCGCCCCGCGTCGTGACGTTCCTGCCAAATCAGATCGCCGAGTCGATCCAGTTTTGCAGTGCGGCCTTGGGGGCGGCACCAACCTTGTTTGACACGATCTGACCGTCCTTGAACATGAACAGCGCCGGGATGCCGCGCACACCCATCTGGGCGGGCGAATCCGGGTTTTCGTCCACGTTCACCTTCACGATCTTGACCTTGCCTTCGTAGGCCTCCGACAATTCCTCCAAAGCCGGGCCGATCTGCTTGCAGGGGCCGCACCATTCGGCCCAGAAATCCACCACGACGGGGATAGCGGACTGACGGACTTCGGTGTCAAAGGTGGCGTCGGTGACGGCGACGGTGGCCATGGGTCGTTCTCCAATTCGGGAATGTGTTGGGTCTGAACGTAGGACCGGCTATGTGGCGCGTCAAGGGATGGTGGTCCGGCTGAGCGCTTCCCTCACGATATCGGGATCAAGCGGCATGAACTTACCGGTTCGCGTCCAGAGAATGGCCGTATCGATCCGCCGATCCGGATAGATTTCGGCCAGCATCGCGGCATAGGCGCCCATCTGGCCAAGGATGCCTTCGGGGATGTCCCCCTGCCCGGCAGGCACCACGGCATTCGACTTGTAGTCGACCGCAAGCACCCGATCCACGGCGATCATCAACCGGTCGATTGTACCGTGCAGGATCCGCCCGCCAAGCGCGGGAACCGGGGCGGTAAGCTCCACCTCGGCCAGTGTATCGGGGCCAAGCAAAGGCGCCATCTGATTCGACGACAGGACTGCGCGGGCTTCGGCCAATATAGTCTCTAATTCGCCTGAAAGTGCAGTTTCTTCTTCCGTTTTCAACAGAGCTTCGGCGATCCCTGACCATGCATCCGCGGGCCAGAGCGGTAGGTGTTCAAGCAAGAGATGCAGCCATGTGCCGCGCCGCTTTGCGTGTTCTTCCTCCAGTCCGGCCTCACCCGGCAAAGCCTTTGCACCCCCAAGGCCCGACGGCGACGATGGTCCGTTGGTATCGCGGGGCAGCGGCGCACGGGTCGTGGCCCAATCCGGCAGGTCCGGGATTGAGGCAGACGCGGGCGGGGTGCCGGCTGTGGCCTCGGCGGGCCATGTCCCGTGGGTGTGGCGCAAGACCCCGTCCCCGGACGCCGCCGCCCCGGCTTTTGCCAGTCCGTCGGCGATCAGCGCATACCAGCTGTCTGCACCCGTCCCGACCTCGCCCGCCGCACAGGCGATCAACCAGACCTCGGCCCGCGTCATCGCGACATAGAGAAGGCGCATCCGCTCTTCCCGCTGCCGCTCCAGCAGTTCCGCGACCTCTCCCGCGATCCCGGGCGGGCTTTCATCGGCCTTGGTTTTCCAGACCGGCCTGCCCCCGATCTGCAGGATCTCGTCCCGCACCCGCTCGGTCGGTTTGGCGGTGTCCGGCAGGATGACGATGGGGGCCTCGAGCCCTTTGGCGCCGTGCACGGTCATCACCCGGATTGCCTTTGATGCGGTGTCAAGCTGGCGTTTGACCTCTACCTCATCTGTTTCCATCCAGACGAGGAAGCCTGTCAGGCTCGGCACCTCGGCCTGTTCGAAGGACAGGGCCTGCGCCAGAAGCGCGTCGATGCCGTCTTCGGCCTCGGGCCCCAGCCGCGCCAGCAGCTTTCGCCGCCCGTCATGGCGCGTCAGCATGCGTTCGATCAGATCGTAGGGGCGCAGGAAGTCGGCCTGAAGGCGCAGATCGTTCAGCACAGCGAGGGTTTCGGCAAAGTCCCCGGCCCGGTCGCGCAAGGCCGACCAGAGATAAATATCACCCCGGCCCTGCGCCAGATCGTAAAGCTGGCCCTCGCTCCAGCCAAAGAGCGGTGAACGCAGGGTCGCGGCCAGCGACAGATCATCCTCGGGCGTGGCGAGGAAACTCAGAAGCGCCGCGATATCCTTGACCGCCAGTTCGCCGCCGATCTTCAGCCGGTCGGCCCCGGCAATGTCCAGACCGGCCGTCTTGCAGGCGCGGATGATTTCGTGAAACAGCTCCCCCCGCCGCTGGACGAGGATCAGGACATCGCCCTCATGCACCGGGCGCGGCCCGTCCTTCGTTTCGATCCGGGTGCCGGTATCGATCAGGCGCCGGATTTCACCGGCGATCCGGCGGGCAAGGACGACCGTGTGATGATCCTCGGGCAGGATGTCGGTCGGGTCGAACCATTCCTTTTCCTCCGGGTCATTCGTCTTCGGCACCGGTGGCCAGAGGTCGACCCGTCCCGGCAGGCCGGATGTGAAGGCGATATGCTTGAAATCACCGCCAAGGCCACGATTGACCCGTTCGTCGAAGGTCAGGTCGACAACATCTAGGATCGCAGCAGAGGAGCGGAAGGAATGCAGCAATTCCAGTTCGTGGAATGCGACAGAGACGGCGGCATGTTTTTCCGCGAAATGGCGCTTCATCCTATCGAAGGCGGTCAGGTCGGCCCCCTGGAAGGAATAGATCGACTGCTTCTTGTCGCCGACGACAAAGATCGTCCTGACCTCGCCCCGTGCCCCCTCGCCTGCGGTGAATTCCTCGGCCAGACGTTCGATCACCTGCCATTGGCCGGGGCTGGTGTCCTGTGCCTCATCGACAAGAATATGGTCGATGCCGCCGTCGAGGCGGTAGAGCACCCAGGCCGCGACGGACCGATCCGACAGCAGGGCGGCGGCGCGGGCGATGAGGTCGTCGAAATCGAGCCAGCCGCCCCGCGCCTTGCGCGCCGCATAAAGCGGCAGGAAGGCGGAGGCAAAAAGGTGCAGGGCATGGGTCTTTGTCGCGGCGGCCAGCGCGATGCGTTTCGCGCGTGCGGCCTCTACCCGCAGCATCAGCGCCTCAAGTGCTGGCATCAGCGGTGCGGCGGGGCCTTTTTGCAGAGGCTTGGTCGGGAAAGCGCCGATCTTTGCGGTAAAGGGGCCTGATTTTACAGCGCCTTTGCCATGAAGCAGAACGCGTTCCAGCCCCTCGACCGTCGCAACGCTCGCAGGCTCAAACTTCAGGCCTGCGAGTTTTGCGCCTGCGCCAGAGTCATTCTTTCCACTGCCAAGCAGCAGGGGGACGAGCGCTGTGATCAGATCGGCTTCGCCGCCGATGAAGACCTCGGCGAGCAGATCGGGAAGATCGTAGTCGGGGTCGAGGCCGAATGCGGATCGTGCCTCGGCGAGGGTCATGGGGGGACTAAAACCGACACTGTTCCGGCATAAATTGCCCAGAAAACCCGACAGATCCTCGCCTGAAACATGGTTCGCGATGGCGTCGAAAGCATCCCGGCCATCGTCCGCCGCCAGTTCTTCGACAATCTCTTCGCGCATCAGCTTCGCCGCCCGGTCGTCCATCTCGCGGAAATCGGGCGAGACGCGGGCCTCAAGCGGGAAACGGCGCAGAAGGGCGGCGCAGAAGGAGTGAATGGTCTGGATCTTCAACCCGCCCGGCGTCTCGATCGCGCGGGCAAACAGGCGGCGGGCGCGGGCCAGCGTGGGTCCATCGACGCCGTCCACCCCCAATTCCAGCAGAGCGTTCCGCAACCTGGCCTCGGGCAGCATCGCCCATTGCCCCAGCCGGTCGAACAGGCGGTTCTGCATCTCGCTGGCCGCCGCCTTGGTATAGGTCAGGCACAGGATCTTTTGCGGTTCGGTCCCGCCCATCAGAAGCCGCGCCACCCGGTCGATCAGCACCCGCGTCTTGCCCGACCCGGCATTGGCCGACAGCCAGGTCGACTGACCGGGATCGGCGGCGCGGACCTGTGCTTCGCTCGCGTCATCGCGCCTCATCCGACATCCTCCGGGGTGGGCGCATCGCTCATCTGCCATTCGCCGAAGCGGGCGAGGTGGTCGTAGTCGCCTGCCCGCCGCGTCTCGAACACGGCGCGGCGCGCGATATAGCCGGTCTCACGTCGCAGATAGGCCGCGATCAGTTCGCCCAGCCGGTCCCATTCGGCATCGGTCAGCCCCTCTTCCATCACACCCGGTTTTTCAGCCCCGTCGCCGCCAAGATGGATATAGGTCGTTCCGGCAACCTCGCGGGGGCCCAGCGCATCAAAGCCGCCGCGTTCGGCCATGGCGGCTTCAAGGATGAGCTGCTTTTCAAACGCCTTCTGTTTCTTGTCACTGGGCGGCGCGCCGGTTTTATAGTCGTAGATATGGACCCGCCCATCGTCGAGAAGGTCGATCCGGTCGGGCCGCGCGGTCAGGGTAAACTGCACATTTTCCAGTGAAACAGAGCCTGTTTTTTCCATCACCAAAGGCCGCCCTGCCGCCTGTCGCCCGCTTTCGGCGGCAACGAAGCTGTCGGCGATCCGTGTCAGTCGCGCCAGCCAGAGGCGGCGGGCGCTGGGCCAGGCGATCGTATCCTCCAGCACGGTTTCGGCCAGCGACAGCAGCCGGTCTCGCGCTGCCGCCTCGCTTTCCCCCTCGGGCCGGGTCTTGATGAAACTCTCGACCAGACGGTGCAGCACCTTGCCCCTAAGCCGTGCGTCCGGCGTCGGTCGCAAGGGATCGAGCGGTTTCAGCCGCAGGATCGTACGGGCATAGATCGCATAGGGATCGCGGATCAGCCGCTCGATCCCGGTTACCGGCAATTCACGCGGCCGCGCATCGACCGGCGGGCGCGGCGCGGGGCGTTTTGCAGGTTCAGCCTCGCCCGGCGCTTCCAGTGCCCGGGCGAGGTCCATCAGTTGTTGGCCCCGCGCCCGCATCCCTGCCAGAGCCTCTGGCCCCTGCTGATCGGGCAGGCCCTTCATCAAGTTGACCAGCCGGGCCAGCCAGCGCGAGGCCACGGTTTCCGCCTCGGCATCCCGGATGGCGCGCGACAGCACCACTTCGGGGGCCCCCACCGCTTGCTGAAAGTCATGCGCCGACAGTCCGACCTGCCGTTCGGGCAGCAACAGCCCAGCCTTGAGCCGCATCTGCCGCGACAGCCACGGGTCGGGCGTGGGAATTGCGGGCCAGATCCCATCGTTGAGACCGGCGAGAATGACCAGATCGGCCCCCTGAACCCGCGCCTCCAGCGTGCCCCAGATGGCAATCAGCGGATGGCTTGCCCCGGCATGGCGCACGCTTCCGGGGCGCAAAAGCGCATTGATGAGATTGGCAAAATCCCCCGCTGCCATCACGCCGCCAGAACCGGCCTCCTGGCGCAGATCGGTCATCACCGAGGATGCGAGCCGACCTGCCTCTTCCTGCCACAGCTCGCTATTGTCCGGCGCACCGCCGGGCCCGGCGGCGAGTGCGGTTACCAGTGTCAGAAGCCGCTCGGTCCAATCTGTGACCGGTAGTGTTTCGGCGGCCTCGATGCCGTCAAAGACCGCGCCGACCCACTCTGCCCAGACGATCCGCTCCGCCTCGCCCTCTGCCCGTGCCCATCGGGACAGATCGGCACCTGTGGGAAAGGGCGGGCCATTGCGGCGCAGCTTCAGTTCCAGATCACGGGTGAACCGCAGATGATTGCCGCGATCCCCGGCGCCAGTGGCGGTCAGCGGGTGTTTCAGCATCACCAGCAAGGCCTCGGCCGACAGCGCCCGGCCAAAAAGGGCGGCAGCATGGCGCAGGAACCGCCCCGGCGCGCTTTGCGCCAGTGGCTGCCCCGCGCTGTCGTCTGGCCGGATGCGCCAGCGGTCGAGCGCCGCCGTCACCCGCCGCGTCAGGTTGCGATCGGGTGTGATCAGCGCTGCGCGCTGGCCCTCTTCGGCCGCCTGCCGCAGACGCAGGGCGATCGCCATCGCCTCTTCCCGCTGGCCCGGTGCCTCAATCAGCGTCATGCGCGCCGCCGCCGGGCCGATATCGCCAAGGGCGGGGCCTTCGGCCATCCAGCGGTCGGTCACCGGCGCGGGACGAAGTGCCAGTGAAATCAGCTGGTTGCGCGCCGGATCGGGGGCGGGGCCATCGCCCCATGGCCGGATGGCGGCAGGGGTCAGGCCCAGCGCATCCGTCAACCGCCGAAAGCGGAATTGCGGGTGATCCTCGCCCGGCATGGCACCCGAGGTGAGGCTGTCCCAGGCATCCATGGGCATGTCGAAGTCGAAGCCGGGCAGAATGACCGCACCTTGCGGCAATCGCGACACGGCTTGCAGGAAGAGCTGTGTGGCGCCGCGCGATCCGGTCGATCCGGCGACGATGACCGGATCGGCGGGCGGATGCTCTGCCCAGCGTTCGGTCAGGGCCTCGACGATGCGGCGCTGGCGGGCATCGGCATCGGGCTGCGCGTCGTCATCGAAAAACCGCGCGACGATGCGGATGAAGTCAAGGCTGCGCTCCCAGTGCCGGGCGTGGTTTTCCGCCAGTTCGGGCGCTTCCAGCGCCTCGGGCGGGACACCTTCGCCCTGCATCTCGCTCATCAGGGTGGCAAGGCTGTCGGCAAGGTCGAAGACGGCCGTTCCGGGTGCGAAATCGCGCTGGCTTTCGACAAGGCCCGCGACAAGCTGCGCCAGTTCCAGCTTTCGCCGCAGCGGCGGGATCGCGGGCGGCAGCCCGGCCAGCGGATCGCGGCCAAGGTCGGTGATCAGGCGCAGACGGGGCAGGAAGCGGGCGCCGTGGTTGTCGAACGCCGCCCGCACCTCGCGCAGCATACGCGCGGTGTTGAGATACAGCGTGACCCGCGCCATTGCTTCGGGTGGCAGGCCACCCATCCGCACGACAAGTCCGGACACCAGCATTGCGGGGAAATCCGCCCCCGGCGGCATCGCGAAAAGCCGCGGGGTGGTGGCAGGATCAAACATCCTGCGCCTCGCCCAGCAGCGCTTCGGCCAGGGTAATCGATGCGGGTCGTCCCACATCGCACCAGCCGCCATCGTGGATGCAGCCGTAAAGCCGCCCGTCTGCCAGCATCCGGTCCCAGAAGCGGTTGAGCGAAAAGACAGGTTCGGGGATCGTGGCCAGGCCCTTTGTCGCGATGATCTGCGCACCGGTATAGACATAGTCCCGGCCCCGGCGAAGTCTGCCATCGCGATCCATATCGAAATCGCCTGCCCCGACATGACCGGTCGCGGTGGCTTTCGGCACCAGCAGCAGCAGGCCGTCCATTTCTGCAGGGTTCCAGGCGGTGCGGAGC
>NZ_JBARVQ010000285.1:0-6803 GCF_049646345.1 Albidovulum sp.
GTTCAGAAATACTCTCGGGGGGTGCGGGGGGCAGACGGCCCCCCGCGTCACGCCATCAGGCGCCGGGCGAGGCAGTTCTGGGTTTCGATGACGCAGGACAGGTCGATGGTAACGAGGTGCCCATCACTCACTACCTGCCGCCCCTCGACAAAGAGATCGCGCACCCGCGTGGGCCCGCAGAGCAAAAGCGCCGCAACCGGATCCCAACTGCCCGCCGCCTCAATCCCCGTCATGTCCCAGATGGCAATATCGGCGCGTTTGCCGGGTTCCAGCGACCCGCAATCGCTGCGCCCCAGCACCTGCGCGCCGCCAAGTGTGGCAATCTCCAGCGCTTCGCGCGCGGACATCGCATCTGCCCCCCTGGCCACCCGTTGCAAAAGCATCGCCTGCCGCGCCTCGGCCACCAGATTGCCCGCATCGTTCGAGGCCGACCCGTCGACCCCAAGCCCGACCCTGACGCCCGCATCGCGCATCGCGCGCACCGGCGCGATGCCTGAGCCGAGGCGGCAGTTCGAGCAGGGGCAATGGGCGACGCCGGTGCGCGAGCGGGCGAAGAGGTCGATTTCGCCCACATCGAGCTTCACGCAATGGGCGTGCCAGACATCATCGCCGGTCCAGCCGAGATCCTCGGCATATTGACCCGGGCGGCAGCCGAACTGCGCCAGCGAATAGGCGATATCCTCATCGTTCTCGGCCAGATGGGTGTGCAGCATCACCCCCTGGTCGCGGGCGAGCACTGCCGCCTCGCGCATGAGGTCGCGGCTGACCGAGAAGGGCGAACAGGGGGCGAGGCCCACACGGACCATCGCGCCCTCGGCGGGGTCGTGGAACGCGTCCACCACCCGCTCCATATCCTTCAGGATCGCGGCTTCGTCTTCGACAAGACTGTCGGGTGGCAACCCGCCTGCGCTTTCGCCAATGCTCATTGCGCCGCGTGTCGGGTGGAATCTGAGGCCGATCTCGCGCGCGGCATCGATCGTATCCTCCAGCCGCGCGCCGTTCGGATAGAGGTAGAGGTGGTCCGAGGTCAGCGTACAGCCCGAAAGCGCCAGTTCGGCAAGCCCCGTGAGCGCCGAGATGCGCATCTCTTCGGGCCCGAAGCGTGACCAGATCGGGTAGAGCGTCTTCAGCCAGCCGAAGAGAAGCGCATCCTGCCCGCCCGGTACGGCGCGGGTCAGGGTCTGGTAGAGGTGGTGATGAGTGTTGACGAGGCCGGGCGTGACCACGCAGCCCCGAGCCTCGATCACCTCGCCCGAGGTGGTCAGCCCCTGCCCCACTTCGGCTACCACACCGCCCCTTATCAGGACATCGCCCCGGGCAATCTCTGCCCGTGCGGCATCCATCGTCACCACGGCATCGGCATTTCGGATCAGGATTTCGGACATGTGTTCCCCTTTGCCACCCCTTCGGCGCTGCGGGAACGGCCGGATGACAGAAGGGGGAAGGACTCACCCGGCGGGACGAGTTTAGGCAAGGATCGCGGCGCTGACTATATGCCGACGCCGGATGCAGTTTCACCAGATCACGAAAAATGCGTCAGCCGTTCAGGACTTCCAGCGCCGCTTGATGCACCTCGCCATTGGCGGCGGCAAGCACCCGGCCGCCCTGATGGGCGGGGCCGCCCTGCCAATCGGTGACAATGCCGCCCGCGGCCTCGATCACCGCGATCGGTGCCTGAATGTCATAAGGTTGAAGGCCCGCCTCGACCACCAGATCAATCTGTCCAGCGGCGATGAGCGCATAGGCATAACAATCCATGCCATAACGGGTCAGCCGGACATCGCCCGACAGACGACGAAAGGCGCGCCCCTCCTCCGCGGTTCCAACCTCGGGAAAGGTGGTGAACAGGATCGCGTCAGAGAGTGGCCGGGCCGGACGCGTCTTCAGCGGCCGGGCTCCGTGCGGCCCGATCAGTTCGGCCAGCCCGAAGCCGCCCGCAAAGCGTTCGCCGATATAGGGCTGATCGATGATGCCGAAGAGCGGACCAGTGTCATCGCCGACTGCGATCAGCACACCCCAGGTCGGCGTGCCCGAAAGGTAGCCGCGCGTGCCGTCGATGGGGTCGAGCACCCAGGTCAGGCCGCTCGTCCCGGGTTTGTTCCCGAATTCCTCACCCACAATTGCGTCATCGGGGCGGCGGGCAGCCAAAATCCCGCGCATGCGCTGTTCCGCCTCGCGGTCGGCGATGGTCACGGGATCGAAGTCGCTATCGCGCTTGGTGTCGGCGCTCAGACCATCTGAACGAAAATGCTCCAGCGTCGCCGCGCGGGCGGCATCCGCCAAAGCATTGGCTGTATCGATGAGCGCGTGGCGCTCGCTCTCGGAAACGGGGGGCATGCCGACCTCGCGCTTTATCCCGCGCGAGCGGTACCTGCCCGCCCCTTTCCGGTCAAGCGCCTCAGGCGGCGTCCGACAGAACCTTGGCCAGATCGAAGAGCCGGCGCCGTTGTGCTTCGGGGATCGCGTAGTAGGACCGCACCAGCATCAGGGCTTCCTTGTCGGCCAGAATATCGCCGTCGATTTCTTCGACGATCTGGCTGCGTGAATCCAGCCCTTCGAAGAAGAAGCTGATCGGCACGCCAAGTGCATCAGAAATGTCCCAAAGGCGGGAGGCGGAAATCCGGTTCATACCGGTTTCATATTTCTGGATCTGCTGGAATTTGATACCAACCTTGTCCGCAAGCTGCTGCTGGGTCATCCCCACCATCCAGCGCCTATGGCGGACGCGCTTACCCACATGGACGTCAACCGGATGTTTCATGGTCTTCTCCGTCTTTCTCTACCGTTTACGAAGCAAGTTCCGTGCCCGGCCCGTATTGACGTGCGCTTTGTCGGCAAGTGAACAGCTTTACAAATGAATAACTCATCTTATGGGTGTACTCGACCTGTCTTTTTAGACAAGCCCGCCCCTGCAAACCAAACGCAATCGTTCAGTTTCTCGCTCCCCCAGAGGTTGCTTTGCAATTTGCGTCGCATTTTGCAAACGTTGGTACACGAATGTTTCTCAAATCGCGAACGCTTACGTTGCGTAACCCTATAGAATCACTTGGCGATTGTAGCTAGGGTCGCTGCGGCCCCGGCAGATTCGCATGGGCGGATAACGGAGAACAGCGCATGAAAGCATTCGGGATCGAGGCGTTCGGAACGCTTCCCAACCTGCGCTCCGACATTATTCCCGAGCCGACGGAAGGTAACGTAAGGTTACGTATTGCCGCCTGCGGCCTGAACTTCGCCGATCTACTGATGATTGATGGCAAGTACCAGGAGCGGCCCGAACCGCCCCTGACCCTCGGGATGGAACCGGTGGGCTGGATCGACAAGCTCGGGCCCGGAACCGAGGGGCCCGTCCCCGGCACCCGCGTCGCGGTCTACGCCAATTGCGGCGGGCTGGCGGAATACGGCTGCTTTCCGGTTGCGCGCTGTGTCCCCCTGCCCGATGAGATGCCCTTTGAAGATGCCGCGGCCTTCCAGATCACCTACGGCACCAGCCATGTCGCGCTGGGCCACAAGGCCCGGCTGCAACCGGGTGAAACGCTGCTTGTCCTCGGCGCTGCCGGCGGTGTCGGGCTGACCGCCGTGGAGATCGGAAAAAGGATGGGCGCGCGCGTGATCGCCTGCGCGCGCGGCGCGGACAAGTTGGCCGTGGCAAAGGCCGCCGGGGCGGATCACCTGATCGACAGCGAGACGGTTGACCTGCGTCAGGCGGTCAGGGATCTGGGGGGCGCCGATGTCGTCTATGATCCGATCGGCGGCGACCAGTTCGAAGCGGCCTTCCGCGCCACGAACCCTGATGGCCGCATCCTCGTCATCGGCTTTGCCAGCGGTACAGTATCAAAAATCCCAGCCAATCACCTGCTGGTCAAGAACATCTCGGTCCAAGGGCTTTACTGGGGCGGTTATCTGAACTTCAACCCGGCGGTCCTGACCGAAAGCCTGACCACGCTCTTTGGCTGGTACAGCGAAGGCGGCATGCGGCCGCATATTTCACACAAACTTCCACTGACGCAGGCGGGCGAGGCCTTGGATCTGCTGCGCAACCGGAAATCCACGGGCAAGGTCCTGGTCACGATCTGACGGTTACTCGGCCGCGACGGACCGAGGCTGGGCTGGCAAATCGGCATAGGCGCACCGCAACTGCATCCGCAATGCCTCGGCCACCGGCCCCTTATGCATGCCCGCATCATAAAAACAGATGCTCATCTGACCGAGCGGGGGCAGGATGTTGCCCGGCTCAATCGCAACCAGCCCTTCGGGCAGATTGCCTTTCAGCCGCGCGGTTATCGCAAGATCTGCGGCGACAGTCGCCTCAACCACCTGTTCGGAATGCCCGTCAAACGCCATTTCCCACAGGATTCCCGCCTCATCCAGCGCCGCCTGCGCGACAAGCCGGAAAATGCAATTGTGCATGAAGCCAAGCCGCAGGGGGCGGCGCTGCCATGCGGCCCCATCGGGCGCACCAACCCAAGTCATGTCCCGCGATGCCAGAACCTCACCCCCCGGCAGGGGTTCTGTTTCAGTCGTCAGGATCATGTCGAATTCCCCGCGGCCAAAACCGTCCTGCAGAACCTGCGTGAAGGACGAGACGAGGTTGATACGGACGCGCGGAAACTCGCGCGCGAGGGCCTTCAGGATGGCCGGGATTTGCGGGTAGACGATATCGCAGGGCACCCCAAGACGCAGTTCGCCCTCGTATCCCGAATCCGTCAGACGCGACAGCGCCTGATCGTTGAGGTCAAGCATCTTGCGGGCGTAACTCAGAAGCTGCTCACCCTCGAGGGTCAGGGTCAGCTTGCGCTGCGAGCGGGTGAAGAACGCCTGCCCCAGCCCCTCTTCCAGCCGCTTTATCTGCATGGAGACCGCGGATTGCGTAAGGTTCAGAAGCCCGGCCGCACGCGTCACGCCACCTGAATCAGCGACGGCGACAAGGGCGCGTAAGGCAGTAAGGTCCAGGTTTCGGGGCATCATCACAATCCTTGATGTAATTACGCACGATCATTCGCTTTCAATATCCATCATATCTCTCCAAGTTAATCAAGCCTTCTGATGCAGGCGAGTAAATACATCACGGATTGAAAAGGAGATGCATATGGAACACTTGCTACCCCGCACCCACCGCCAGGTCCGGAGCAATCTTCTCGGCTGGCTGTCAAAGAGGATCGAATTGCATCGTCAACGGCGTGATCTGAGCGGTCTGACCGAGCATCGCCTGACCGATATCGGCATATCAAAGGACCAAGCCCGCACCGAAGCCGGGCGCCCCATCTGGGATGTGCCTGAAACATGGCGCGGATAATTCCGGTGCATTGTCCTGAAAAGCTTGAATTCCAGCGCAACCTTCCCGATATTTCCCTTGGAAGGCGTCGTGGCAACACGTGCGCCCTTTTGGGAAACGCATCTGGAGGCTTTGATGGCTGACTATGAAACGATCCACGCCGGCCGGGCAGGTACCCGGACGCTTGCGATCGATGAGGGCCTGCGCGCCCATATGAACAAGGTTTACGGGCTGATGTCCGTCGGCATGCTGATCACTGCGGCCGCAGCCTGGGCCATTTCCAACCTGGCGCTGACAAGTGATCCGTCGGCAGCGGCGGCGCAGATCGGCGCGGGCCGCTATCTTACCGATTTCGGCCATACGCTCTACGCATCACCGCTCAAATGGGTAATCATGTTCCTGCCGCTCGGCATGGTCTTTGCCTTCGGCGCGATGATCAGCCGTATTTCGGCCGCTGGCGCGCAACTGTTCTTCTACACCTTCGCCGCGGCGATGGGCGTCTCGATCAGCTGGATCTTCGCCGTCTTCACCGGCTTCTCGATCATCCAGACCTTCCTCGTGACCGCAGTTGCCTTCGCGGGCCTCTCGCTTTGGGGCTACACGACGAAGAAGGACATCTCGGGCTGGGGGTCGTTCCTGATCATGGGCGTGATCGGCCTGATCGTCGCCTCGATCGTGAACATCTTCCTTGGCTCAAGCACCGTGCAGCTTGCCATCTCGGCGATCGGCGTCCTGATCTTTGCTGGCCTCACCGCCTATGACACGCAGAAGATCAAGACCGACTACATCGCCCATGCAAGCCACGGCGACGCCGAATGGCTGGCGAAGTCGGCGATCATGGGGGCGCTGAACCTCTATCTCGACTTCATCAACATGTTCATGTTCCTGCTGCAGTTCCTCGGCAACCGCGAGTGATCTGACGCACAAAGGACGATGAAGGGCCGGGATCGTCCCGGCCCTTTTCTTGTGCACGGGACAAAACTGTCAAAACCAGGGCGACAATCCCCACGGTTACAGCCGGGACCGGCCCGTTGCGAAACCCGGGCAAGTCAATGTTGCGCCGCGGTGTTTTCCGCTGTTAACGTCCCCGGGCTGCTGTAGGAGAGTATTGCATTCATGGAAAAATTTCTGTTTCGCCCGGTCCAGCTTTGGTTCGTTCTGGTCCTTGCCGTGCTTGGCATCATTGCCGCAATTTTTTTCGCCTCTGTGGCAATGGACGAAGCATCCGCCCGGGCGACCTTCCGGCGGGGCAGCCACGGGACCGCCGGGGATCTTGCCCATAACATCGCGGAAGTGCCCACAACCATCCGCAGCCTCCTGTTCTCCGAAGCCGAACCGAGGGGCGCCGACCATTCCATACGGCTTGAATCACGTCCCGGCGGCTGGACGCGCTACAATGACGACGGCGAAATCCCTGGCTACCTCCTTCTGAGCCGCATCGATGGTGATGCGGACCGCTCGGTGATCGAACTGGTGGATCTGGCCGACTTTTCAGTCAAGCACCGCT
Organism: Albidovulum sp.; assembly: GCF_049646345.1. Taxonomy (GTDB): domain Bacteria; phylum Pseudomonadota; class Alphaproteobacteria; order Rhodobacterales; family Rhodobacteraceae; genus Albidovulum. The sequence continues at coordinate 6,780 of NZ_JBARVQ010000285.1, forward strand.
GGGCCCCCATACCCGAACTATTGA
>NZ_JBARVQ010000286.1:0-3768 GCF_049646345.1 Albidovulum sp.
CGATATGGGCACCGTCCACATCCGCATCGGTCATGATGATGATCTTGTGATAACGCAGCTTGCCAAGGTTGAATTCATCGCGCCCGATGCCGGTCCCAAGTGCGGTGATCAGCGTGCCGATCTGGTCGGATGAGAGCATCCGGTCGAACCGCGCGCGTTCGACGTTCAGGATCTTGCCGCGCAGGGGCAGCACCGCCTGGTTCTTTCGCTCACGCCCCTGTTTGGCGGACCCGCCGGCGCTGTCGCCCTCGACGAGGAAGAGTTCTGACAGGGCCGGGTCTTTTTCCTGACAATCGGCCAGTTTGCCGGGCAGTGAGGCGACATCCATTGCCGTCTTGCGCCGTGTCAGCTCGCGCGCCTTGCGCGCCGCTTCGCGTGCAAGGGCCGCCTCGACGATCTTGCTGACGATGACCTTGGCCTCGTTCGGATGCTCCTCGAACCATTCGCTCAGCTTTTCGCCGACAAGGTTCTCAACCGCGGGCCGCACTTCGGAACTTACCAGCTTGTCCTTGGTCTGAGATGAGAATTTCGGGTCCGGCACTTTCACTGACAGAACACAGGTCAGCCCCTCGCGGGCATCGTCGCCGGTAAAATCGACCTTTTCTTTCTTGGCGATGCCAGAGGTCTGGGCGTAGGAGTTGATCGTTCGCGTCAACGCGCCCCGGAAGCCCGCCATATGGGTGCCGCCATCGCGCTGGGGAATGTTGTTGGTGAAGGGCAGCACTGTCTCATGATAGCTGTCGTTCCACCACATCGCGACCTCAACGCCGATACCGCCGCGGTCACCCGTGATAAAGATCGGCTCGGGCAGGGCCGAGGTCTTGTGACGGTCGAGATATTTGACGAATTCGCGCACGCCGCCGTCATAGAACAGTTCGGTGCGCTGCAATTCGGCGCCGCGATTGTCCTCAAGGATGATCTTCACCCCCGAATTCAGGAAGGCGAGTTCGCGCAGGCGTGTTTCCAGAGTCTTGAACACATAGTCGAGGTTGGAAAAGGTCGTGGTCGAGGCGAGGAACCGCACCTCGGTGCCCTTGTCGCCGGGTTCGGCATCGCCGACCACCCGCAGATGTTCGACCGTCTCGCCACGCTCAAAGCGGGCGTAGTGTTCCTTGCCGTTGCGCCACACGCGCAGTTCCAGCCAGTCCGACAGCGCGTTCACGACAGAGACGCCGACGCCGTGCAACCCGCCCGAGACCTTGTAGCTGTTCTGGTCGAATTTGCCCCCGGCATGCAGCTGGGTCATGATGACTTCGGCCGCCGAAACGCCTTCCTCGGCGTGAATGTCGGTCGGGATGCCGCGTCCGTTGTCGCGCACGGAAACCGAATTGTCGGCATGGATGCGGACCCGGACAAAGTCGGCATGACCCGCCAAAGCCTCGTCGATGCCGTTGTCTACGACCTCATAAACCATGTGGTGCAGGCCCGAGCCGTCATCGGTATCGCCGATATACATGCCCGGCCGCTTGCGGACTGCCTCCAAGCCTTTGAGAACCTTAATGGAATCCGCGCCGTATTCGGCCGGTTGCTGCGCGTCTTCGGTCATGCCCGCCTGTCCTTGTTCTTGCCCGCATTTTATAGGCGTTAAGGAAAGGAATGTCACGCCGAAGACACAAGATTTGGCAGTCTCCGTTACCGGACCTTCGGTCGGTCGTGTTCAGCCCGAGCATCGGGCCACCTGTCGTGTCTTGGCGGCTGCCGCCAACCCGGTTATTCAGACCATCCGAACCAATAGGGGAGCCCACCTTGGACCTGACAGCAGACCGTATCGCCCGCACCATCGCCGAGGAAATCGGTGCCGCCGACCGTCAGGTCGTCGCCGCCGTCGGATTGCTGGACGAAGGTGCGACGGTGCCCTTCATCGCGCGCTACCGCAAGGAAGTGACCGGCGGGCTTGACGATACGCAATTGCGCCGCCTGTCTGACCGGCTGTCCTATCTGCGCGAGCTGGAGGCGCGTCGGGCAACGATCCTTCAATCCATCAAGGAACAGGGCAAACTGACCGATGACCTCGCCCGCTCTATCGCTGGTGTCGCGACCAAGGCCGAGCTTGAGGATATCTACCTGCCCTACAAACCCAAGCGCCGCACCAAGGCGATGATCGCGCGGGAAAACGGGCTGGAGCCTTTGTTGCAGGCTATCATCGCCGACCGGGCGGCCGATCCCGAGGCGCTGGCCGGGGGTTATGTCGGTGAGGCTGTTCCGACCGTGAAGGACGCGCTGACCGGCGCCCGCGATATCCTTGCCGAAGGCCTCAGCGAAAACGCACCCCTTCTGGGTCAGCTTCGCGATTTCATGCGGCGCGAGGCGATCATCTCGGCCCGGGTCATCGCCGGGAAGGAAACGGAGGGCGCGAAGTTTTCCGACTACTTCGATCACCGCGAAAAGTGGGAGGCGATCCCATCGCACCGGGCGCTGGCGATCCTGCGCGCCGCCAAGGAAGAGGTTGTCGCCATCGAAATCGCGCCAGAGCCCGAAACCGGCGTGGCGCGGGCCGAAACCATGATCGCGGCCACCATCGGCACCACCGGACAAGGTGCGGGTGACCGCTGGCTGCGCGATGCGGCGGGCTGGACCTGGCGGGTGAAACTCAGCCTCTCGATGTATGTCGACCTTATGACCGAGTTGCGCCGCCGTGCGCATGAAGAGGCGATCGAGGTCTTTGCCCGCAACCTCAAGGGCGTGCTGCTTGCCGCCCCCGCCGGGGCGAAACCGGTTCTGGGGCTCGATCCCGGCATCCGCACCGGCGTGAAGGCGGCGGTGGTCGACGCGACCGGCAAGGTTCTGGCGACGGCGACCATCTACCCCTTCGCGCCAAAGCACGATCTGCGCGGGTCGGGTGCAACGGTGCTGGAGCTGATCCGTCGTCACGGCGTCGAACTCATTGCCATCGGCAATGGCACCGCGAGCCGCGAGACGGAAAGGTTCGTCGCTGACCTGCTGCCGGGTCTGCCCGAGGGCACACCCCGCCCGAAACCGGTCGTAGTGTCCGAGGCCGGTGCCTCGGTCTATTCCGCCTCGGAACTGGCCGCACAGGAATTCCCCGATCTGGACGTCTCCTTGCGCGGTGCCGTCTCTATCGCGCGGCGCTTGCAGGACCCCTTGGCGGAACTGGTCAAGATCGAACCGAAATCCATCGGCGTCGGCCAATACCAGCACGATGTCGACCAGCGCAGGTTGAGCCAGGCGCTGGAGGCGGTGGTGGAGGATGCCGTGAACGCTGTGGGCGTCGACATCAACACCGCCTCGGCGCCGCTTCTCGCGCATGTCGCGGGGCTTGGGCCGACACTGGCGCAATCCGTGGTCGCCCACCGCGATACACATGGCGCATTCACCTCGCGCGCCGCCCTTCTCAAGGTCTCGGGCCTCGGCCCCCGCGCCTTCGAACAATGCGCGGGCTTCCTGCGCATCCGCGACGGCGAGGAACCGCTGGACGCATCATCGGTCCACCCGGAGGCCTACGGCGTCGCCCGCCGCATCGTGCAGGCCTGCGGCCGTGACCTGCGCGCAATCATGGGCGACCAGACCGCGCTGAAGGGGTTGAGGGCCGAGGACTTCGTCGACGCCACGTTCGGCCTGCCGACCGTGCGCGACATCCTGAGCGAGTTGGAAAAACCCGGCCGCGACCCCCGGCCCAGCTTCAAGACCGCAAGCTTCACCGACGGGGTCGAGGACATCAAGGACCTGAAGCCCGGCATGGTCCTGGAAGGCACCGTCACCAATGTTGCGGCCTTCGGCGCCTTCGTCGATATCGGCGTCCATCAGGAC
>NZ_JBARVQ010000287.1:0-2193 GCF_049646345.1 Albidovulum sp.
CTCTTTCCTCGCGGCCCTTGCCCGGCACGACGGTTTCCGGGCAGGCGAAGTCGATACCGGCCTCATTGCCCGCGATCTTGGCCCCCTGACCGAGGCCGCTTCGCCCGATCTGGCAGTCCGGGCGCTCGCCGCTTTGGGTGCTGCCGGGTTGGCGGAGGGCGGTTCACCGATGTGCGGCTTCACGCTCTGGGCACCGCTGAAACGCAGCGTTGCGCTCGATGGCATCACCGCAATCATCGAGGCGCTGGGCCAGGGCCATGCCCGCGTGACCATAGACGATGAGGTCGCCGAATGCCGCCTGACCGGGGGGGCTTGGTGGGTGAATGGCCGTCCTGCGGGCGCGCGGATCGTGCTGACGCCGGGCACGGTTTCGGTCTTTGGGCCGGGGGCCTATCATTTTGATCTGACCGATGCGCTCGACCGGCACAGCGCTGCGGCTGGCGGCGGACTGACGCTGTCGCCGATGCCGGGGCAGGTGAAGTCCGTCCATGTCGCCGCCGGGCAGGCGGTCGTCGCAGGCGACCGGCTCGCTGTTCTGGAAGCGATGAAGATGGAACACACGCTGACCGCGGCCCGCGATGGCACGGTGGCCGAGGTGCTGGTCGCCCCCGGCGCGCAGGTCGAGGCCGGGGCGGCGCTTGTCCGGTTGGAGGAGGAAGAGGCATGATCCGCCTGCATCATTGCCACCAGACCCGCTCCATGCGGTCGTTCTGGCTCTTGCACGAGTTGGGCGTGAAATTCGATGTGATCGTGCACCCCTTCGACAAGTCCCTGCGCTCGCTCGACTATCTTTCCGTAAACCCCGCAGGCCGGGTCCCCGCGCTGGAAATCGACGGGCGGGTGATCTGGGAAAGCGGCGCGATCACCGAATATCTCTGCGAGCGGTTTCCCGAAAAGGGACTTGGCCGGGCGCCGGGTCATGCAGAGCGCGCCGACTGGCTGATCTGGGTGCATTTTGCCGAAACGATCAGCCAGCATACCGCAGCACTGACCCAGCAGCATGTGGCACTTTACGACGATACGATGCGCAGCCCCGTCGTGATGCGGCTGGAGGCAAAGCGGATCGAGAAATGTTACGGCGCGCTGGAACGGCGGCTGATCGGACGGGATCATGTGCTGGACGGCGGCTTTTCCGCTGCCGATATCGGCGTGGCCCAGGCGCTTTACATGGCGCGGCATTTCGCGCGGGCGGATGCCTTTCCGGCGCTGACCGGATGGTATGACCGGGTGACGGCGCGGCCCGCTTTCAGAAAGGCGCTGCCGCCAAAGAAGGCGGATTTGCTCTACAAGCGGGATTTCTATGAGGCCTGGGATGGCTGACTTTGTCGAGATCGTTGAAATGGGCCCGCGTGACGGGCTGCAGAATCAAAAGCGGATCATCCCGACGGCAGAGAAAATCGCGCTGGTGAATCTGCTCAGCCGCGCTGGGTTTCGTCGGATCGAGGTGGCCAGCTTCGTCAGCCCGAAATGGGTGCCGCAGATGGCCGACAGCGCCGAGGTGCTGGCCGGGATCACGCGTCAGCCAGGGGTGCGATACACCGCACTGACGCCGAACATGAAAGGCTATGAGGCGGCAAAGGCCGCCCGCGCCGATGAGGTGGCGATTTTCGCCTCGGCCTCGGAAGGGTTTTCCAGGGCCAATCTCAACTGCACGATCGCCGAAAGTCTGGAGCGGTTCCGGCCCGTGGCAGAGGCGGCGAAAAAGGACGGCATTCCGATCCGGGGCTATGTCTCGGTTGTCACGGACTGCCCCTATGAGGGGCCGGTTGCACCCGCTTCGGTGGCGAAGGTCGCGGCTGCGTTGCGCGATATGGGCTGCTATGAGGTCAGCCTTGGCGATACGATCGGGCAGGGACGGCCCGAGACAGTGGATGCAATGCTGACCGCCGTGCTGGGGGAACTTGCCCCTGAATGCCTCGCGGGCCACTACCACGATACGGGTGGCCGGGCGCTGGCCAATATCGACGCCTCGCTGGCGCGCGGTTTGCGGGTATTTGACGCAGCGGTCGGCGGTCTTGGAGGCTGCCCCTATGCGCCCGGAGCGGCGGGAAATGTCGCGACCGAGTCGGTCTCTGCGCATTTGGCGTCTCGCGGATATGACACGGGATTGGACGACGCCATTCTTGGGGAAGCGTCGGCGATGGCGCTGGCGATGCGGAAATGAGATGTGTCGTCGTCCTCGGCCTTGGCAGC
>NZ_JBARVQ010000288.1:0-2094 GCF_049646345.1 Albidovulum sp.
AATGAACACCGCGTTATTGGCGGTATAGCCCCGGGTCGATCCCGCAATCGTGATCCGCCCCTGACCTTTGGTGAACCACAAAAGCATCGGCTCTGAAAGCGACCGCATCGCTTCCACCCGCCACCTGCCACCAGCGGCAAGGCGCGGGATCGGCACGATCCGCAGCTTGGAGGCATGAGAGGCCGGTTCTGCTGCTGTTTCAGGTGTCGCCATGGCTCTGCTGCGCGTGATGTCGCCACGTGCCTCTTTGCCCGCCGATGGGGCGGAAAACTGCGACAGCGGTGTGCCGGAGAAGAGTTTCACGGGGCAGGTCCTCAGCGTCAGGCCGCAGTTTGGGCGACCAGTGGATTGCAAGCGGTCCGGGGCGCGAACGGCGTGATTCTAAGCGTGCCGATTCGGAAACCCAAGGAAAAAAGACGGGATAGCCGCCCGGTCGGCGGTGCGTGGCCGACCGGTCACGGGCGGTTGATCCAGTTCCAGTCCCGCATCCGGCCGCGAAACCAGCTGCGCTGGCGCTTGGCATATTGGCGGCTGGAGGCCTGCGCGGCGGTGATCGCCTCGGGCAGGGTGATCTCTCTTTGCAAGTGGCGGACCAGTTCCGGCGCGCCGATGGCCTTCGCCCAGAGAGCAGTGGGGGACCAGACCGGCAAAACGGCCTTCACCTCATCCAGCGCCCCGGCTTCGATCATCATCCCGAAGCGCCGGTCGATGCGCCCGGCAAGCCAGTCGCGGTCGGCGTTGAGAACAAGTGCCGTGCAGGCGCTGAGCGGCAGAAGGGGCGCCCCCGTTTCGGCCTGCCACGCGGCCAGACCACGCCCTGTGGCGCGCAGCACTTCCCATGCACGTTGTATGCGGGCGGGGTTCTGTCGGTCGATCCGGGCGGCGGTGGCGGGATCAAGTTCGGCCAGCATCGCCTCATGCCCGGCGCGGGCGAGGAACTGATCCGCCTCGGCGCGCACCTCGCGCGGGACTGGCGGGATTTCGGCCAGACCTTCGGTCAGCGCGGTCAGGTAAAGCCCGGTCCCGCCGACGATGATCGGGCGTTCGGGAGCCTGCAAAATCTGCGCGACCTCGCGCAGCCAGTGGCCCACCGAATAATCGGCGTCGCGCGGCAGATGACCGTAAAGCAGATGCGGGGCTTCGGCCTCATCCTCGGGCGAGGGGCGGGCCGACAGGACCCGCCAGCACGCCCAGACCTGCAGAGCATCGGCATTGACGATAACACCGCCCTGTCTGCGCGCGATTTCCAGCGCCAGCGCGGACTTGCCCGAAGCGGTCGCCCCGGCGATCACGACGGGTTTCGACGCATCAATGTTTTCAAGTAAATCCAGTGTCTTGCCTGCCGATATTCGTGTCAATTCGGACTGCAGGCAATTTCCGGCCGGACTTTCCGTTCGCGCCCGGTTGAACCTGTCGCCGATTTCCTCCATTTTGCGCGCGATCGACCGGGGCGGCAAGGGAAGCAGAACATGAACGCGTCACAGGAACCGAAAGTCACCTACAAACGCGTTCTTCTGAAAATATCCGGCGAGGCCCTGATGGGCGATCAGGGCTATGGCCTGCACCCGCCGACCGTCAACCGCATCGCGGCCGAAGTGCAATCTGTCCACGACCTCGGCGTCGAGATCTGCATGGTGATCGGCGGTGGCAACATCTTCCGCGGGCTGCAAGGCTCGGCCCAGGGGATGGAGCGGACTACGGCCGACTATATGGGCATGCTCGCCACCGTGATGAACGCGCTGGCGATGCAGGCAGCCCTTGAGCAGCTTGGCATCCATACCCGCGTAATCTCAGCCATTCCGATGGATCAGGTCTGCGAACCCTATATCCGCCGCCGCGCCGTGCGCCACCTTGAGAAAAAGCGGGTCTGCATCTTCGCCGCCGGCACCGGCAACCCCTATTTCACCACTGACACCGCGGCGACCCTGCGCGCCAGCGAAATGGCGGCGCAAGCGATCTTCAAGGGCACCAAGGTCGACGGCGTCTACGACCGCGACCCGGCAAAGTTCCCCGACGCCGTCCGCTACGACACCGTCACCTACGACGAGGTGCTGCAGAAACACCTCGGCGTCATGGACGCGAGCGCGATCGCGC
>NZ_JBARVQ010000289.1:0-2458 GCF_049646345.1 Albidovulum sp.
CCCTCAGCGCGCCCGCATGGGCACCATTCAGGCGGACGCCACCCGAGCAGTCGAGATGCACGGCGGTGTCAGGGGGCACCAGCGCACCGAGCGCGTTCTGCAACCCGACCCCGCAGGCGATGAAGCCCGCCATGGCAGGTTCCAGCGGAGTTTCTGGCGCCAGCACGATTGCCGCCCGCAGCCGCTCGGGTGAGACCGACCAGGCGATCAGCCCGGCTTCGGTGCCGCGTTCGGCCTGATCGCAGGCGATGGTGAAGGGATTGGCGGGCCCGGCGGCAAGCCCGGTCATCAGCGGTGGAAAGACCGGGACCTGGCTCATATCGTGCCGTCCCCGATCAGTCGCTTTGCCAGATCGCGGAAGGCGCGGGCCTGCGGCGTATTCGGCTTCGACACCACGATGGGCGCGCCGCCATCGGCAGCTACCCGGATATCGAGATGCAGCGGGACCTCGGCCAGAAGTGGTGCGCCCAGCTTTTCGGCCTCGGCCCGGACCCCGCCATGGCCGAAGATATGTTCCTCATGCCCGCATTGGGAACAGACATGGACGGCCATGTTCTCGATCAGGCCCAGGATCGGCGTGTCCATCTTGGCGAACATGTCGATGCCCTTGCGCGCATCGAGAAGGGCCACGTCCTGCGGGGTGGAAACGATGATCGCGCCCGCGACCTCGGCCTTCTGGCAAAGCGTCATCTGCACGTCACCGGTGCCGGGCGGCAGGTCGACCAGCAGCACATCCAGGGCGCCCCACTGGACCTGAAACAGCATCTGCTGCAAGGCCCCCATCAGCATCGGCCCGCGCCAGACGACCGCCTCATCCTCGCGCGTCATCAGGCCCAGCGACATCAGCGTGACGCCGTGGTTCCTGAGCGGCAGGATGGTCTTGCCATCGGGCGAGGCGGGACGACCCGAGACGCCCAGCATCCGGGGCTGCGATGGCCCGTAGACATCGGCATCGAGAAGCCCCACGCGCTTGCCCTCGGCGGCGAGTGCGGCGGCGAGATTGGCAGCGACGGTGGATTTGCCCACGCCACCCTTACCCGACGCGATGGCGATGATCCGGTCGACACCCGGTATCTTTTCCGGTCCCTGTGGCTTGGGTTTGCCGCCCAGCTTCAGATCGGGCGGGGCGGCAGGGGCGCTGTGGGCGGTCATCACCACCGAAACGGCTTCGACCCCCGGCAGGGCCCGCAATTTCTCCTCGGCCTCGGCCCGGGCCGGTTCCATGCGTGTCGCGCGGGCCGGATCGATCTCCAGCACGAAGCGGACGCTTGCCCCGTCGACCGTCAGCGCACGCACCAGCCCCGCGCTGACGATATCGCCGCCGCCCATCGGATTGGCGACGCCTTTCAGGGTGTCAAGCACCGCCTCGCGCGTCAGGCTCATGCGTCGGGGCTCGTGATCTTGCCGGTGACGACATGTTCCATGTCGAGCCCGTCGATGGTCAACACCACCTTTGCCGACAATGTCCTGCCCGCCGCCTTGTCGCCCGCCTCGCGCACCGCCTTTTCGATGGCCTGCTGCGAGGTCACGCCAACCTGTTTCAGGAACTTGCGCATCGACATGTTGAATTCGTCATCCATCGGTCCTGCCTTTCCTTGGTGGTTGACCCGCCCCCCATGACGCTTCTAGCCTTTTAGTGGAAAGGCATGCGCGATGCGGAGTTGGATCGCCCTTATGTTCCTGCTTGTCACCTCGCTTCCCCTGCGGGGAGAGGAGGTGCGTGAGTTCCGGCTGTTCCTCGCCGAGGATATCGCGACGAGTGGCCTTGCCGACTATATCCTGCCGCGCTTCGCACTCAAGACCGGACGACGGGCCGTGGTTGTCGCGGATGGTGCCGATGCGCGTCTGGTCGTGGCTGGCGATGCCCCGCCTGTGATGGCGCGGGGCGATACGCTTTACGCTCTGGTGCTGGAAAGTGACAACGCGGCCGCCCGGCGTTTCGCCGACTGGCTGGCCTCCGGGATCGGGCAGAACACCGTCGCGGCTTTCGCGCCGGACAAGGGGCTGCCTTTCGGTCCGCCGCCTGAGGTGGTGGTGAAAACCGTGACCAAGATCGAGGGCGATGCCGTCCTCGGCCGCGAGGTGGCCGAGGCGCATTGCGCCCGCTGTCACCGTATCGCGCCGGAGATGACCGGCATGACGCTTGGGTCCACACCGTCCTTTTCTGCGCTGAAAGCCCTGCCGGACTGGTCCGAGCGATTCACTGCCTTCTATGTTCTGAACCCGCACCCGTCGTTCCTGCTGGTGGAGGGGATCAGCCCGCCTTTCGATCCCGCGCACCCGCCGCCCATTGTCCCGGTCGAAGTGACGCTGGAAGAGGTCGAGGCGTTGCTGGCCTATGTGGCGAAGGTGCCCGCTGCCGATCTCGGCGCGGATATCGAGAGCAGATAAAACGTGGGTCATCGAACTGGAGCCCCGCCCGGCGGCAATGCCGGGCTGCGCCGACCCGCCCCCCCGG
>NZ_JBARVQ010000290.1:0-3801 GCF_049646345.1 Albidovulum sp.
GTCGGGATCAGTGTCGACAGATGCGAATCCCAGTCGTCGATCCAGTCGATACGGAATTTTCGATCCGGCGCGGCCCGCCGCATGGCGGTCGAAGTCAGACGGATCAGGAACCCGCCCCCGGTCAGCCCTTCATCGGCAAACGGGTACCAGTCCCCGCCGGTCAGGAACTTGATCGTCGGTTTGTATTCACCAACGTCGACGCTCTCGTCGTATCCGGTACGGCTTTCATCCGCTGCAAGTTCGGGCAGAGCCGCATCAACGGTCTTGCGGCCATCCTTACAGGGGATCACCAGTTGCGTCCCGGCGATCAGCTTGTTGGGATTGTCGATCGAACTGGAGTTCACGTTGAACAGCGTCTGATAATCGAGAACCCCATAGGCAGCGACCGAGATCGAACCCAGCGTATCACCTTCCTTGACCGTATAGGTCGAACACTCTTCCTGCGCGGCGGCCGAACCCGCCGCGAGAATTGTTAGCAGGCCAATGGCCCCGACCTGACGGATGACAGAGTCGCATTTCATCATATTTCTCCTTCACGCTTGCTCTCGCACGCGATCACTCATCTTTCTGGGTGCATCACTCTATGTTATTATTCATGCGTCGTATTTATACGGCACCAGCTTCCGCAGGTGATTTCCCTATCAACAACAATGTCGTTTTTGACTTAAATATTGTCCATTTTAGGGCAATATCTGTTCTCGCCCTGCCTTTTTGATCATATTGGCCAGATGATGGACAATAGCTGCCGAGACGTTCAACCTTCAGGTCCGGAGGACCGCCCAATGCCGACAAGCCGCAAAATCATTATCGACACCGATCCCGGCCAGGACGATGCCGTCGCCATCCTTCTTGCGCTGGCATCGCCGGAACTGGATGTCGTGGGGATTACCACGGTTGCGGGCAATGTCCCGCTGGCGCTGACCTCGAAGAATGCATGTATCGTCTGCGAACTTGCCGGGCGGCCTGATATTCCGGTCTATGCCGGTTGCGAATCCCCGCTGGTCCGCCCGCTGGTTACTGCGGAATATGTGCACGGCAAGAGCGGGCTCGATGGTATCGCCCTGCCCGATCCGGACATGCCGCTGGCCGATGGCCATGCCGTCGACTTCCTGATCGAGACGCTGCGCAAGGAACCGGTCGGCAGCATCACACTCTGCCCGATCGGCCCTCTGACCAACATCGCCACAGCGTTACGGCAAGCGCCCGACATAGCCCCCCGCATCGCCGAGATCGTGCTGATGGGCGGGGCCTATTTCGAGGTCGGCAATGTGACGCCCGCGGCCGAATTCAACATCTATGTCGATCCGGAAGCCGCCGATATCGTTTTCAAATCCGGCGTGCCGCTCATTGTCATGCCGCTTGACGTCACGCATAAGGTACTGACGACGCGGGCGCGGGTCGAGGCGTTCCGGGGCCTTGGCACAAAAGTCGGACATGCGGTGGCAAGCTGGACCGATTTTTTCGAACGCTATGACATGGCGAAATACGGATCGGAGGGCGCGCCCCTGCACGATCCCTGCACCATCGCCTATCTTCTGCAACCCGACCTCTTCACCGGCCGCCATGTCAATGTGGAGATCGAGACCGAGGGACGCTTTACCACCGGCATGTCCGTCGCCGACTGGTGGCGGGTCTCGAAACGCGAGGCCAATGCGATGTTCATCGGCAATGTAGATGCGGAAGGGTTCTATACGCTCCTGACCGAAAGGCTCGCCCGTCTTTGAGGACTATTCGCAGGTAAGGTGGGTTTAAACCCACCTTACTTTATCAAACAGGTTCAATTGCCATGACCGGGATTCCGTAAGGTGGGTTTAAACCCACCTTACTCATGGCGAGGGCTTTGCTTTCCCAGCCGCGCCCCCTATCTTTCCCTTAAAGCGTTTCAAGTTCCAGTTGAAACAACAAGCATCAGAATCCGAACGAAAAAACTTTGAATTCTGATCCGACGCACACTCGAAACGCTCTGGGAGCGCCGATGACCCTGACCTTTCCCTTCGACAACAGCTATGCCCGCTTGCCGGACCGGTTCTATGCCCGCCAGACGGCTGTCCCGGTGCGGGAACCGGGGCTGATAGCGATCAATGCCGGTCTTGCGCGCGCGCTGGGGCTCGACCCCGATGCCCTGACCACAGCCGAAGCCATTACCGCCTTTGCTGGCAACGCAACGCTTGAAGGCGCCGAACCCTTGGCGCAGGCCTATGCCGGGCATCAGTTCGGCGGCTGGTCGCCACAGCTTGGCGACGGGCGGGCGCTGCTTCTGGGCGAAATCCTTGCCCCGGACGGGCGGCGCTTCGACCTTCAGCTCAAGGGCTCGGGCCCCACACCCTTTTCGCGGCGCGGCGACGGGCGGGCCTGGATCGGGCCGGTGATCCGCGAATATATCGTCTCTGAGGCGATGGCGGCGCTTGGCTTGCCAACGACCCGCGCCCTTGCCGCGGTGACAACGGGCGAGCCGGTCTGGCGCGAAACTGCCCTGCCCGGCGCGGTTCTGGTTCGGGTTGCCGCCAGCCATATCCGCGTCGGCACCTTCCAGTATTTCGCCGCAAGGCAGGATACCGAAGCATTACAACTTCTGACCGATCACGTCATCGCCCGCCACTATCCCGATGCCAAAACCCCGCTTGATCTGCTCGACGCCGTCACCGCCGCGCAGGCCCGCCTGATCGCGGGCTGGATGAGTTTCGGCTTCATCCACGGGGTGATGAACACCGACAATATGGCGATTTCGGGCGAGACAATCGATTATGGGCCTTGCGCCTTCATGGATGCCTATGATCCCCAGAAGGTGTTTTCCTCCATCGACCAGCAAGGCCGCTATGCCTATGGCAACCAGCCGCGCATCGCGGTCTGGAACCTTGCGCAATTCGCCTCGTGCCTGCTACCTTTGATGGGCGAAGAGGAACCTGCGATTGAGGCCGCGACCGCTGCGATCAACCGCTTTCCCGATCTTTATGAGGCCGAATGGCTGAAACGCTTCCGCCCCAAGATCGGCCTTGCGACGGAGGAGGATGGCGACGCCGCGCTGATCGAGGCGCTGCTGACGCGGATGGCGCAAGGCGGGGCCGATTTTACCCGCACGTTCCGGGGACTAGGCGACCGAAGCGCCGCGGTCGAATTCGCGGATCCCGAAGCGTTCGAAAGCTGGGCCCGCGACTGGCATGCCCGCACCGCGCGCGAAGCCAATCCGGTCGCCACGATGCGCGCGGTCAACCCCGCCTTCATCCCCCGCAATCACCGGGTCGAGGAAGCGATCCGGGCCGCCGTCACCGGCGATTACGCCCCTTTCCACCGGCTGAACGCGATCCTTTCCCACCCCTTCGACGATCAGCCTGACGCGGCCGCATATCGTGCAGCCCCGGAGGCGGAAGAGGTCGTCACCCGCACCTTCTGCGGCACCTGACGAAACGCCCCCCTCAGCGGCGGAACTTGCGGAAGAACTGCCGGTTCTTCTGAACGAATTCCTGCAAGAGACCCGTCAGCCCGCCCAGCTCCAGCCGCTTGAGATAGAAGAACCCGGCCAGCGCCCCGATACCCGCGCCGAACGTATTGACGATGAGATCGCCCATCGTATCGGGCAGCCCGGATTTCTGCATGTTCAGCCCAAAGGCCTGATCCATGGCAAATTCGAAAATCTCCCACAGCGTGCCGATCGACAGGGCAAAGCAGAAGCTGGCAAAGGCCACCGCCCAGGCCGGGGCGGCATAGCGGTCGCCCTCGAACAGCATGAAGACGAAGAGAAAGCCCACCAGCCCAAAGGCGATGGCCGAACCGCCGTGAAGCGCCAGATCCCACCACCAGAAC
>NZ_JBARVQ010000291.1:0-3546 GCF_049646345.1 Albidovulum sp.
ACCTGTGCCGCCGCCGCTGCCACCTGTGCCGCCGCCGCTGCCACCCGTGCCGGCGCCGCCGCCGCTGTTCCGGACACCATTGTCGTCACGGATCCGACTGTTCTTCGGGATGGTCGCGGTTGCCTGATCGGACAACAACGCTGCCAGTTCCGGACAATGTTCCAGAGAATGCGCAAGGATGTCGCCGAACTGCGCACTGCGGCGAAGCTGCCGCAACTCAGCCCGGGTCAGATTTGGGCGTGTGCAGAGATCATCGAGATAGTCATTCATCGTCACCTGGACGATGGGTTCTGCCATTCCACCGGCCCGGGCCATACCCGGAACAGAAGCGACAGACAGGGCCGCCAGGCCCATCGCGGTCAAAAACGTAAGATGTACTCTTCCTGATACTATCATAACCAACTCCATAACCTGCTCGATCGCCGTAGCGCATTTTCGCCACATTATTGACACCAGATCACCTCAGTTTGCCAGAAAGTCAAGAATCCTCATGAGCGTCACCAGAGTGTTTCCATAACGCTGACAATCTCGCAACAAAATAGCCACTTATGGTTGATTTTTATTGAACTTTTGTCGCTTTAGGGTGTGCGCGATACCCGCGCCGGCCCTTGCAGACAGGGCCATTATGGTCAGGCCGGGATTGTGGAACGGGTTGGTCGGGAAGGCAGCTGAGTCGGTCACCCAGACATTGCCGGCATCGTAAAGGCGGTTATCCGCGTCGCAGACATGGCGCGCGGGATCGGCGCCCATGCAGGCCCCTCCGGTCTCATGGATCGAGGAACCGGGGATCAGCGCCCCTTCGGGCGTGTAGACCAGTGGCCCGGCAAACTTGTAGGCCAGTTTCGCGATCAGACTTTCGCGGCCCAGAAGGTCGTCGGGCAGACCGAATGTGGCCGAGATATCCTTGAGGCTTTCGTTCATGTCGCGGATCATCGCGCGTTCATTGTCAGAATGCGTCAGCGTGACCTTGGCCACCGGAATACCCCAGGCGTCGCGTTTGGCCGGATCGAGCTCGACCCGGTTATCGGCCCGTGGCAGGACTTCACCGATCGCCATGAAGAACCAGCCGGGCTCCAGCCGCCCGACCGAACCGAGCAGTGAATAACCGCGCAGGAAACCGCGCCCGTCATCACCACCGACATTGCGGAATGAGGGGATGTAGATCCCTGATTGCTGGCCGAAATCGTAAGGGTCATGGCCTGCCCCCATGCCTTCAACCTCAGGCAGCGTGCCGGCACGGAAGACCATGAGGTGATCGGAAAGGTAGCGCCCGAGATTGCCCGAGGAATTTCCAAGCCCGTTCGGATGCCGGTTTCCCTTTGAGTTCAAAAGGATACGCACACTTTCGATAGTCGAGGCCGCGACTGCAACATGGCGGGCCGCAACCGTCACCCGTTCGCGGCTTTGCGCGTCGATATAGGTCACGCCGGTCGCAAGGCCGGTATCGGGATCGGTCTCGATCCGTTCGACCACAGCGTTTGAGCGCAACTCAAACCGCCCCGTCGCCTCGGCCGCGGTCAGGGGCGGTGGCATCCGGTCTTGCATGTGATGGATGATGCGGCAGGTCGTGGCGGGCCGGTCGGGCCACTTCTCGGCCATCTCGTCCAGCAGCCGACGCTCGGCCCCGGTCAAGGGATGCGGGCCGGAATAGTGACCGTCCGGCAGGTTCGCGATCCCAGCCGCCTCGCCCGTGACACCAAGGAACGCCTCCACCCGCGCATACCAGGGATCGAGATCGGCATGGCTGACGGGCCATGTATCGCCAAACCCGTCATGTTCAGCGGCCTTGAGGTCGAGATCGGAGATGCGCAGCGCATTCCGCCCCCAGAGATGCAGCCGACCGCCGACCTGCCGGGCACGGTACCAGTTGAACCGCGCGCCCTTGCCGGTCGTATAGGGGTTTTCCCGGTCATTGAGGAACAGATGCGCGGTTTGCGGCGTGAAGGACATGCAACGCGCCTGCACCTGCTGGCCTTTCAGGATCGCCATGACGCGTGTCAGGATCGACACCCGGCTGCCGCCCTCATGCTCGGGTTCAGGGAAATCCTGCGCGGGGTCGAGCTTGCGCCCCGCCTCCAGCATCAGAACCTTTGCGCCGCCCTCCGCCGCCTCCTTGGCGACCCAGCCGCCCGACGCGCCCGATCCGATGACAATGAGGTCCCAGTTTTCGGTCATCGCGCACTCATGGTTTCTTCGTCACATAGCCCCAGACCTCGCCCAATATCCAGGACGTGGTCAGGATCATTGTGTAAGGAAGTGCCTGCAAATATCTGATCCCCCTTCCCTTTTTTCGTTGCGTCAGGCCGTGGCGTAGCCAGAGGAGCGGCGGGATCAGGGGGCTCATCAGGATCAGCTTCCAACGTTCAGCGTTGCCCATCGTCATCGTGCGAATATGGCCGAACAGGCGGCCCCAATGGAAGCGTTCGGGAATGAGGTACCCAAGCGTGCAGGGTGGACGACCGTGGAAGATGATCATTTCATTCGAAAGCCAGAGCTTTTCGCCCTTCTTCATCAGATAATCATGCAGGACCGGTTCGTGATACCGCTCTTTCCAGAGATGCCTCATTTCTTCAAGGGCTTGGCGGGAATAGCTCACATTGACATCCGACACCCATTCAGCGGGTCCGCTGTCAAACGGCAACCCGTAGCGGCCGAAATCGGTGAGGTAGAAGGCGAAATTGAGAAGGCTCGCTGGTTCCCGGCATTCGATGCCACCGCCGACGACATGGCAGCCCGTCTCGGCGTGCAGCCGCACGATCTGACGCGCCCAGTCCGCGCGCGGATGGCCGCGATCCTCAAGAATTGCGACGATCCGGCCCTTGGAGGCCGCCAACCCCCGCGCCCGACGGCGGTCGTAAAGTTCGTGCAGACCCGCCTCGGTCGTGATCGGGTGGATCGGGTCGATATGGCCGATATCAAGGAAGGTGACGGTCGGAAATTCGGCAGCCATTTCCGGCACTTCCGGGCGGCTTGCATCATAGGGCAGGATCACCTCATGATCCGGCGCATCGTCGAAAGAGGTCACCGCGCGCAGGAAATCGCGCAGGCAATCGCCGCCATCAATGATCGTGACGACGATGGAAAGTTCGGGCGTCCCGCTCACAGCACCATCGCCCCGAGGTTTTCGAGCACCACCGGCTGCCCGGTCCGCGAACTTTCCGGCACCGCCGCCGCGATTTCGACCGCGCGCAACGCGGCATGGCCATCGGCGATGCGCAGGCCCTGTTTGCCCTCGGTCAAAGCGACGAAATCGGCCAGTTCCTGCTGGAACGACGCCAGCGCCGTGGTCTTCCACGAGCGCAGCTTTTCGCGAAACTGAATGCCACGATAGCGGTTGCGGGTAACGGTCGTGGTCCCGCCCGGTTCGGCCATCGTGATCAGCGTATTTTCCATCGGCGCATAGGCGCCCCGCACCATCCCGTGGGAGCCATAGACCTCGACGGCACTCTTGTAGCCCTTCCAGTCGGTCCAGGTCGCCTGATAGATCGCCGACACACCCGAGGGCGCCTTGAAGATCGCCATCGCATTGTCTTCCGATCCCGGGAC
>NZ_JBARVQ010000292.1:0-1565 GCF_049646345.1 Albidovulum sp.
CAAGTGACTCGCCCCGTGAACTGGCTTCTCGTTCAAGCTTGGCCTGAACCCGGCGAAGGTTGAAGAACAGCGACTTCTGGCTGCTGGTCGATCCGGTCCGGACCATCGACCAGTTGCGCATCACATAGTCCTGAATCGAGGCCTTGATCCACCAGACTGCATAGGTCGAAAACCGAACCCCGCGATCCGGGTCGAATTTGTCAGCGGCTTTCATCAGTCCGAGACTCGCCTCTTGGATCAGGTCGTTCATCGGGGCGCCGTAGCGCTTGAATTTGGCCGCCATCGAGATCGCCAGTCGCATATAGGCCGTGATCAGCCGATGCAGCGCCTCTTTGTCTCGCTGGTCGCGCCAGGCGTAGGCCAGTTCGCGTTCCGTCTCTGCATCCAATAGTTCCGCACGCATCGCGCGGCGGGTGTGGCGCTGGTCTGCATATCCATCAAGTGCCATGTCGGAGCCCCCCAAGGTCTGGCCGACACTGACGTCAGCCTTTTCAATTTTCGGCTACTCCTGTTACGTAAGGCTATCACGTCTGGATCAATCTACGGCTCACAATTATGTTCCCGCATCTGTCCCTGTTTCTGGGTGGCGCCAGTTCCGGCAAGTCCGCCCTGGCCGAAAGGTTCGTAAGGAAGCAGGCTGCACCGCATGTCTATCTGGCAACGGCTCAGGCGCTGGATGACGAGATGCGGTTTAAAATCTTGAAACACCGCGCCGATCGCGGCGGCGGTTGGCAGACCATAGAAGCGCCGCTGGACGTGGCGGGCGCATTGCGCAAGCTGCCGTCGGGTGGTGCCGTCCTGCTGGATTGCGCCACGGTCTGGCTGAGCAATCACCTGTTGGCCGAGGGCAACCTGAGTGCGGAAACCGACGATCTTGTCGCAGCGCTGGCCGCCTGCCGGGCACCGGTTGCCATCGTGTCGAACGAAGTCGGACAGGGCGTCGTGCCCGACAGCGCGCTGGGGCGCCGGTTCCGCGACGCCCAAGGACGGTTGAATCAACGACTGGCCGCCGAGGCCGGGCTGGTCGTCTTCGTGACCGCCGGACTTCCGTCGGTTCTGAAAGGCGCGATGCCAGAGGGTCTGGCTTGACGCGGTTCTGGTGGGTGCGGCACGGGCCGACACATGAAAAGACCTTTGTCGGATGGCGCAACGTCCCGGCGGACCTGTCCGATCTGGACCAGATCTCCCGGCTGGACGCGCATTTGCCGCGGGGGTCCGTGTTGCTGTCATCGGATCTTTCTCGCGCCATCGAAACGGCAGACGCGATTGGCGGCGGACGCGAACGCCTTGCCCATGATCCTGCCTTGCGGGAATTCAATTTCGGCCAATGGGACGGCGTGCCGTTCGACACTGTCGCCGCGCGCGACCCTGAGTTGAGCCGGGCCTTCTGGGAGGACCCCGGCGATGTGGCCCCGCCCGGAGGCGAAAGCTGGAACGAGGTCGCCGCGCGGGTCGGCGCCTGCGTCGATGCCCTGAGCCAGAGCCACGCCGGGCGGGATATCGTTATCGTTGCCCATATCGGCGTGATCATGACGCAGGTCATGGCCGCATCCGGGATGACCGCG